>DATJKD010000025.1:0-51505 GCA_035491795.1 Steroidobacteraceae bacterium
GTGCAACCGGCTGTTCGCGTCGACGTAGACGGACATTGACGGACCTGCGCGCCTGAATCCGCCGCGAGTGTAGCGGAAGCGCGCGTCGGCGGCATCCGGGGGAGCGGCTACGGCGCGGGAGCGGCCGTCTCGGCTGCGACCTTGTCGGCGCCGGCCTCCATGGCCGGCCGCGCGTCGATCCGCTGACCGTCGAGCCGCAGCTCGAAGCGCGAATTGCCGGTCATGGGGAGCTCGTCGCTTTGCGCATCACCGGCGGTCACCAGCTCGCGCCAGCGCCCGCTACGACGCGACGTCTGCCACAGATCGAAGCCGTCGCGCGCATCGAGGGCAAAACCGCCGCTCGGCGAGGACACCGACGCTCTCGCGTCGGCGGGCTGTTCGACGGCGACCAGGCGATCGAGCCGGTAACCCGACCGGCCGCCGATCGCGCGTGCCCAGCCACCGAAAGTGAGGGTTCGGGCATCCACGCGCCACGCGTCCCCCTCGAGCTCGAATACCTGCATTCGTCCGCCTGGCAGCCGCGTCAGCGTTGCGCGGTAGTGCCGCGTCCCGACCTGCTCGAAGTAAAGCTCTGCGATCGGCCGGTCACCCTCGCGCGGCTGGTAGCTCGCGAGATCCGTGGCCAGGGCACCCGTTACCACCGCAGCGCCAACGAGCAGCACCGCCAGCACAGCATGACCGGCGGCCGCGAGTCCTCTGGCAGCGGCGAGTCGCGACAGCGCCAGCAGCAGGGCCAGCAGTCCGAACAGGCCGAGGACCGATGCGAGGGCCATCATGGGTCATCAGTCCAGGAACCCACCGAGCCGGCCGCCCGCCGCCAGCCCGGCGAGCGCGGCCATGTCGCGATCGAGCCGGTGATCCTGCGGCTGAAACGGCACCAGCTCGCGCACCAGCGCGTGCACGCGCTGCAGCTCGGGCGTCGTGGCGAGCGGACGCATGCTGTCGATCGCATGCGCGGCCGCGAGCAGCTCGATCCCGAGCACGCGGGCGGTGTTGGTGCAGATCGCGAGCAGCTTGCGACCGGCCCAGGGAGCCATGCTGACGTGGTCTTCCTGGCCGGCGGACGTGGGCAGGCTGTCGACCGAGGCTGGGTGGGCGTAGACCTTGTTCTCCGACACCAGCGCTGCCGCCGTGACGTGCGCGATCATGAAGCCGGATTCAAGACCGGGTTCGCCGGCGAGGAACATGTTCAGGTTCGGATTGACGCGGCGATCGAGCAGGTCGATGCGTCGCTCCGAGATGCTGGCAAGCTCGGCGACCGCGATCGAGAGGAAGTCGCTGACGAAACCGACGGGCTCGGCGTGGAAGTTGCCTCCCGAGAGGATGTCCTCGCCGAAGATCAGCGGGTTGTCGGAAACGCCGTTGATCGCGGCCGACAGGACCGCGCGTGCGTGCGCAAGCGTGTCCTCGACCGCTCCGTAAACCTGGGGCATGCAGCGCACCGCGTAGGGGTCCTGCACGCGCTCACAGTCCTCGTGGCTGCGGCGGATCTCGCTGTCGGTGAGCAGCAATCGTAACCGGCGCGCCGCCTCGATCTGCCCAGGCAGCCGGCTCGCGGCGTGGATGCGGGCATCGAACGGCGCGTGGCTGCCGGCGAGTCCCTCGACCGTCATTGCTCCTGCGACGATGGACGTCTCGAGCAGCCGTTCCGCCTGGAACAGGCCCTCGGCAGCCAGTGCGAGGGACAGCTGCGTCCCGTTCAGTAACGCGAGCCCTTCCTTGGCCGCCGGCTCGAGCGCATCGCGTCCGATCGCCCGCAGCACAGCCTCGTTGGCGAGCATCGCGCCATCACGGGTCGCTTCGCCTTCGCCGATCAGTGCGAGCGCGAGGTGCGCGAGCGGAGCGAGATCGCCCGACGCGCCGACGGATCCCTGCTCGGGTATCACCGGGAGAACGTCCGCGTTCAGGAGCTCGAGCAGCATCTCGGCCACGAGGGGTCGCACGCCTGAGCAGCCGGCGGCGAGGCTGTTGGCCTTGAGCAGCAGCATGCGCCGCACGATCGTCGCGGGCAGCGGGGTGCCGCTGCCGCAGGTGTGGCTCCGGATCAGGTTGAGCTGAAGCTTGCGGGTCTGCGCCGCCGGGATGACTTTGCTCGCGAAAGCGCCGAAGCCCGTGTTGATGCCATAAGTCACTTCGCCGCGTGTCACTGCGCGTGCGACCGAGTCCACGGACGCCTGCATGCTGCGCCTCGCCTCGTCGCTGAGACGCACCATCGGCCGCGCGGATTCGTAGTCGCGCAGCTGCGACAGAGTGAGGGCCGATCCGTCGATGTCGAGCGTCGCCTTGGCACCGGTCGTGGTCATCGATTCCGACCTCGCTCGAGTGTTCAGCCGTGCAGGCTGCGGTAGCGCACGCGATGCGGTTGCTCCGCATCTTCGCCGCGACGCCGCTTCAGATCCGCGACGTACTCGGAATAATTCCCCTCGAACCATACGACGTCGCTGTCACCTTCGAATGCCAGGATATGCGTCGCGATCCTGTCGAGGAACCAACGGTCGTGGGAGATCACGACCGCGCAACCGGGGAAGCTGAGCAGTGCTTCCTCGAGCGCCCGGAGCGTCTCGACATCGAGATCGTTCGTAGGCTCGTCGAGCAGGATCAGGTTGCCGCCCGACTTGAGAACCTTGGCGAGATGCACTCGGTTGCGCTCGCCCCCGGACAGCTCGCCGATGAGCTGCTGCTGCTGAGCGCCGCGGAAGTTGAAGCGGCCGACATAGGCGCGCGAGGGAGTCTCGTAGTTGCCCACCTTGAGGATGTCCAGACCGCCCGAAATCTCGGCCCAGACCGACTTGCGGTCGTCGAGCGAGTGCCGCGATTGATCGACATGGGCCATCTGCACGGAGGGCCCGATGCGGACCTCGCCGGCGTCGGCTTTCTCCTGGCCCGTGAGTATGCGGAAGAGCGTGGTTTTGCCCGCTCCGTTCGGACCGATGACGCCGACGATGCCGCCCTGCGGGAGCTTGAAGCTCAAGTCCTCGAACAGCAGCTTCTCGCCGTAGGCCTTCGCGAGACCGCTGGTTTCGACTACCAGCTCGCCGAGCCGCGGCCCGGGCGGTATATAGATCTCGTTGGTCTCGTTGCGGGTCTGGAACTCGCGGGAATTGAGTTCCTCGAACCGTTGCAGACGCGCCTTGCTCTTGGCCTGGCGCGCCTTGGGGTTGGCGCGCACCCACTCGAGCTCACGCTCGAGCATCCGCTTGAGCGCGGCCTGCTGCTGTTCCTCGACCTGCAGCCGCTGCTCCTTCTGTTCCAGCCAGGACGTGTAGTTGCCCTGCCAGGGAATGCCGTAGCCGCGGTCGAGCTCGAGGATCCAGCCGGCGACATTGTCGAGGAAGTAGCGATCGTGCGTCACCGCGATGACGGTCCCCGGATATTGCTCGAGGAAATGCTCCAGCCAGCGCACAGATTCCGCGTCGAGGTGGTTGGTGGGCTCGTCGAGCAGGAGCATGTCGGGCTTGGAGAGGAGCAGGCGGCAGAGAGCGACCCTCCGCCGCTCGCCGCCGGAGATACGGCTCACGTCGGCGTCCCAGGGCGGCAGCCGCAGCGCGTCGGCCGCGACCTCGAGCGTGCGCTCCAAATTGTGTCCGTCGGTTGCTGCGAGCAGCGCCTCGAGCTCGCCCTGTTCGGCGGCAATCTTGTCGAAGTCGGCATCCGGCTCTGCATACGCCGCATACACCTGGTCGAGCCGCGCGATCGCGTCCTTGATGTGGCTCACCGCTTCCTCGACGTTGCCGCGGACGTCCTTAGCGGGGTCGAGCTTCGGCTCCTGCGGGAGGAAGCCGATCTTGATCCCTGGCTGCGGTCGCGCTTCCCCTTCGAACTCCCTGTCGACCCCGGCCATGATCCGGAGCAGCGTAGATTTTCCGGAGCCATTGAGGCCCAGCACCCCGATCTTCGCCCCCGGGAAGAAAGAGAGCGAGATGTCGCGCAGGATCACGCGCTTCGGAGGCACGACCTTCCCGACGCGATTCATGGTGTAGATAAATTGAGCCATGGTCCTGGTCTGCCCGGCGCAGGCGGCCGGACGCGAAAAAGGGGCGCGATTATGGGACAAGGCCGGTCCGGACGCCACGCCGGTGAGCCTGTGCTAGTCTCGCCCGCGACCCCGCCTTGGGTCGTCCCTCAGGTTCGTGCATGGCCACAGTTGCGCTCGTCGCTGCGGATGCGCTGGGCCGGTACGGCTTTCCCGACGGTCATCCTTTTGGCCCGGACCGGCAGGAAGCGTTTCTTCGCGAGCTCAAGCAGAGCACGGCGTACGGCAGTCTCCAGGTGCTGACGCCGCGCGTCGCTGAGCGCGAGGAGATCGAGTACTTCCACGACCGCGCGTACGTGGACCTGGTCGTAGAGCGCTCGATCGACGGTCGAGGCTATCTCGATGCCGGCGACACCCCCGCCTTCCGCGGTGTGTTCGAAGCCACCAGCCTGGTGGTCGGCGGCACGTTGCTCGCGGCCGAACAGCTGATGCAGGGCAGCGTCCAGCGCGCGTTCATCGGCATCGGGGGACTGCATCACGCGTCTCGTGCGCACGCCGCCGGGTTCTGCGTATTCAATGATTGTGGCGTCGTCGTCGAGATGCTGAGACGGCACCACGGCATCCGCCGCATCGCTTACGTCGACATCGACGCCCATCATGGCGACGGGGTTTTCTACGCCTACGAGTCCGACCCGGACCTGCTGTTCGCCGACATACATGAGGACGGCCGGTACCTTTATCCGGGGACCGGCGCCGCAAGCGAGACCGGCCTTGGTGCCGCCGTCGGCACCAAGCTCAACCTGCCGATGCTGCCGGGCGCGACCGACGCGGATTTTGTCACCGCCTGGGCGCGCATCGAGGAATATCTGCGCAGGACCCGCCCGGAGTTCATCCTGCTCCAGTGCGGGGCGGACAGCCTCGACGGCGATCCGATTACCCACATGGCGTTCAGCGAAGAGGCGCATGCCCGGGCGGCGGCATCGGTCTGCCGGATAGCCGACGAGCTTGGCCATGGTCGCGTCCTGGGGATGGGCGGCGGCGGGTACAACCGCCGCAACCTGGCCCGAGCCTGGACCCGTGTCGTGGAAGGCTTCGTCGCAAGCTGACTGCGCGCGACGCGGAGGGACCAGGGCGACCATCGGCTACAATTGCCGCCCCCCGACCGTGGAGTGGTGATGTTTCCCGCCAGCCAGACTATCGCCGGGTTCGACCCCGAACTCGCGGCGGCGCTCGACCACGAGCGGACGCGCCAGGAAGAGCATATCGAGCTGATCGCCTCCGAGAACTACGCGAGCCGTCGCGTCCTCGAGGCGCAGGGCTCGGTGCTCACGAACAAGTATGCGGAGGGTTACCCCGGCAAGCGCTACTACGGCGGCTGCGAATTCGTCGACATCGCCGAACAGCTCGCCATCGACCGCGCCAAGAAGCTTTTCGGCGCCGACTACGCCAACGTGCAGCCACATTCCGGCTCGCAGGCGAATGCCGCCGCCTATCTCGCGCTCGTCAAGCCGGGCGACACCATCCTCGGCAAGAGCCTCGATCACGGAGGGCACCTGACGCACGGCGCGAAGGTGAATTTCTCGGGCAAGCTCTTCAACGCGGTGCAGTACGGTCTCGATCCCGCGACCGGCGAGATCGACTACGCGCAGGTGGAACGCCTGGCTCAGGAGCATCGGCCGAAGATGGTCATCGCGGGATTTTCCGCTTACTCGCGCGTCGTCGACTGGCCGCGGTTCCGTGCGATTGCGGACTCGGTCGGCGCCTACCTGCTGGTGGACATGGCGCACGTTGCCGGGCTCGTGGCCACCGGTCTGTATCCGAATCCCGTGCCACACGCCCACGTCGTCACGACCACGACGCACAAGACGCTGCGCGGACCGCGCGGCGGCCTGATCCTCGCGCGCGCGAACGATGAGATCACCAAGAAGCTCAATTCACTCATCTTCCCCGGCACGCAGGGCGGGCCGCTGATGCATGTGATCGCCGCCAAGGCGGTCGCGCTCAAGGAGGCGCTCGAGCCCGGGTTCACCAGCTACCAGAAGCAGGTCCTGGCCAACGCCCGGGCGATGGTCGAGGTGCTGATCGAGCGCGGTCACCGCATCGTTTCCGGCGGGACGGACAATCATCTTTTCCTGCTGGACCTGATCGGTAAGGAGGTCACAGGCAAGGACGCCGACGCCGCTCTCGGCCGCGTCCACATCACTGTCAACAAGAACGCCGTGCCGAACGATCCGCGCCCGCCCTTCGTCACGAGCGGCCTTCGGATCGGCACACCCGCCGTGACCACGCGGGGTTTCGGGGAGAGCGAGGTACGGGAGCTTGCGCACTGGATCGCCGATGTGCTGGCCGATGTCGGCGACGAGGCGGTCCTGGAGCGCACGCGTCGACGGGCCGTCGATCTCTGCCGGCGGTATCCCGTCTACGCCTGATTCCCGATCATGTATTGCCCCTTCTGCAGCAAGGGCGAGACCAAGGTGATCGACTCGCGCCTGTCAGGCGAGGGGCTGCAGGTTCGCCGCCGGCGCGAATGTCTGGACTGCGGCGAGCGCTTCACGACCTTCGAATCCGCCGAGCTCGTCATGCCGCGGGTGATCAAGAGCGACGCGAACCGCGAGCCGTTCGACGAATCGAAGCTCCGCGCCGGAATGCTCAAGGCGCTCGAGAAGCGCCCAGTGGCGAGCGATGCGGTCGACGCCGCGGTGGCGCACGTCTGCCACAAGCTCCGCACGCTCGGCGAGCGCGAGGTTCCGGCCCGGCTGATCGGCGAGCTGGTGATGGACGAGCTGCACCGCCTCGACGAGGTGGCGTTCGTGCGGTTCGCGTCCGTTTATCGCAGCTTCCAGGACGTCGAGGCCTTCCGCGAGGAAATCGAGCGGCTGCGGCAGCGGCGCCCGCAGAGCGCAGAGGATCTGCAGCTCGCTCTCTGGTCGGGCGACCCGTCGCGCTCGCGGGAGTAGTGCGTGTCGCAGGCGGAGGATCGGTCGTATATGACGCGGGCCCTCGAGCTGGCGCGTCTCGGAATCTATTCGACACCACCGAACCCGGCCGTGGGCTGCGTGCTGGTGCGCGACGGGCGCGTCATAGGCGAGGGTCATCATCGTCGCACCGGCGGCCCGCACGCGGAGGTGCACGCGATCGAGGCAGCCGGCGAGGCGGCCCGTGGTGCGACGGCGTACGTGAATCTCGAGCCCTGCTCGCACTTCGGTCGCACACCGCCGTGCACGCGGGCGCTGCTCGCGGCCGGCGTGACGCGCGTTGTGTGCGCGCTGCGTGATCCCGACCCGCGAGTCGCCGGTGGCGGTCTCGAGGAACTCACGCGTGCCGGCGTCGCGGTCGAGAGCGGGTTGCTGGCCAGCGACGCCGCCGAGCTCAACCGCGGCTTCCTGCGACGGATGTCGAGCGGCCGCCCCTGGGTGACGCTCAAGATCGGAGCGAGTCTCGATGGGCGTACTGCTCTCGCCGACGGCGTCAGCCGATGGATCACGGGCGAGGCCGCGCGCGCCGACGTGCAGCGGCTGCGCGCGCGCGCGTCGGCTGTAGTCACCGGAATAGGCACGGTGCTCGCTGACAATCCCAAGCTTACCGTGCGCGATCCCGGACTCGAGCTGCTCGGGCGTCGACCACTGCGCGTCGTGCTCGATTCGCGTCTGCGTATCCCGGTTACCGCGCGCGTGCTCGACGAGTCCGCACCTGCGATCGTTTTTACGACGCAGGCGGCGCCAGACACCAGTGCGTTCGGGGAGCGCAGTATCCGCATCGAGACACTGCCAGGGCGCGACGGCCGCATCGACCTCGCAGCGCTGCTCGACCGGCTGGGCGCTCTCGAGTGCAACGAGATACTCGTCGAGGCGGGACCTGCGCTCGCGGGAGCATTTCTCGAAGACCGCCGGGTCGACGAGTTCGTGCTCTACGTCGCGCCCTGCGTGCTCGGAGATGCAGCTCGACCGATGTTCCGTCTCCCGCCCCTCGAGCGCATGACGGATCGATACGATTTCCGGGTACACGATGCGGACCGCATCGGCGATGACTTGCGTGTCGTGCTTCGGCCGCAGGGAGCAGGGCACTGATGTTCACGGGGATCGTCATGGCGGTCGGCCGGTTGCGCGAAGCCGAGCGAGTGGGCGGCGACACGCGCCTCGTGATCGACACGGGCCGACTCTCGCTCGTCGGCGCCGCCATCGGCGACAGCATCGCGGTCAACGGCGTATGTCTGACCGTGACGCGACTCGAGGACGCAACGTTCGTCGCCGACGTGTCGCGCGAAACGCTCGGGTTGACGACACTCGGAGAGCTCCGCGTCGGGACGCCGCTCAATCTCGAGACCGCGCTGCGCGCCGGCGATCCGCTCGGCGGTCACTACGTGAGCGGTCACATCGACGGTGTGGCGTGCGTGATCGCGCGAGCAGACGACGCCCGCTCGGTGCGCATCGAGTTCGAGCTTCCGCCGGGCCTCGAGCACTATGTCGCGCGCAAGGGTTCGATCTGTATCGACGGCGTAAGCCTTACGGTCAACGAAATCGGCGGGCGCCGGGTTGGCGTAAATCTCGTGCCGCACACGCTCGCGGTGACCAACGCGGGAGACTGGCGCGTGGGGGCGAGGGTCAACTGCGAAGTCGACATGATCGCCCGCTACCTGGAGCGGCTTGCGAGTCCCGCTGACCGCCCCTGATAGACTTTTCATTCCTGGCTCCGAGGGGCGGCCAACTTTATGAATAACTATAAGCAATATCAGTCGCGTACGATATGAATCGAATGGGGAACCTGAATACAATAGACGAGTTGCTCGAGGACATCCGGCGGGGCCGGATGGTGATCGTCATGGACGACGAGGACCGCGAGAACGAGGGCGACCTGGTGATGGCCGCGGAGTGCGTGCGCCCGGAAGACGTCAACTTCATGGCGCGCTACGGGCGGGGACTGATCTGCCTGACGCTGACTCGCGACCGGTGCCGGCAGCTGCGTCTGCCTCTGATGGTGAGCGAGACGGATCTCGACAGGCGCACGAATTTCACCGTTTCCATCGAGGCGGCGGAAGGCGTTACGACCGGCATCTCCGCCTACGACCGCGCGCACACGATCCGGACGGCAGTGCGTTTCGACGCACGCGCGGAGGATCTGCGGCAGCCGGGTCACATTTTTCCGCTGATGGCGCAACCGGGCGGGGTGCTGAGTCGCGCCGGTCATACAGAGGCCGGTTGCGATCTCGCGCGCCTCGCCGGTCTGTTGCCGTCCGCCGTCATCGTCGAGATCCTGAACGACGATGGCTCGATGGCAAGACGTCCCGATCTCGAGAAGTTCGCGCAGAAGCACGGGGTCCGAATCGGCACGATTGCCGACCTGATCCGTTACCGGCTCGAGAAAGAGCGCTCGGTCGAGCGGATCGCCGAGCGCGAAGTAGACACCGACTTCGGGCGGTTCCGGCTCTATTGCTACGAGGATCATGTCAACGGTACGGTGCACCTGGCGCTCGCCCGTGGCCGGATCGACGGGCCGCAGGCGCCGCTGGTCCGCGTCCACATCGAGGACACAGTCCGCGACCTGGTCGGTGCCCGCGAGCCCGGGCACAGCTGGACGCTGCGCAGCGCGATGCAACGTATCTCCGACGACGGTGACGGCGTAGTGGTGCTGCTGCGGCCATTCGAGAGCCCGCTCGAGATCGCGGAGGCGGTGCGCGGTACGAACGGCGGGGGTGCGGCGGAGCAGAGTGTGCCCGGCGCGCGTGTGCTGCGGACCTACGGCATCGGCGCGCAGATCCTGCGCGACCTCGGGTTGTCACGGATGCGAGTTCTCTCCGCGCCGCTGCAGATGCAGGGACTGTCGGCGTTCGGGCTCGAGGTCATCGAATACGTGGATGACGCGAACTAGAGGATCCGAATGGACAACATCAAAGTCACCCAGGGCGATCTGCTGGCGCGCGACCTGCGCTTTGCGCTGGTCGCTGCGCGCTTCAACGACAGCATCGTCGAGAACCTGGTGCGCGGCGCCATCGACGCGCTGCTGCGGCACGGGGCGAGCGAGAAGCAGATCGAGCTCATCCGGGTACCCGGCGCGTTCGACCTCCCACTGATCGTTCGGCGCGCCGCAGCGAGCCGTCGTTTCGACGCGGTGATCGCGCTCGGCGCGGTCATTCGCGGAGCCACGCCGCACTTCGATCTCGTGGCGGGGCAGTGCGCGGCGGGACTCGCGCGCGCCTCCGAGGAAACCGGTGTCCCGGTAGCATTCGGTGTCCTCACCACCGACACCATCGAACAGGCCGTCGAACGCTCCGGCACCAAGGCCGGCAACAAGGGTGTCGATGCGGCGCTGGCCGCGCTCGAGCTCGCCAACCTGCTGCGACGGATGGACGTCTGAGGATGCGCCCGCGCGCCGACCGTTCAGCGCGCGCGCGCAGCCTGTCGCGAAAGCTCGCGATGCAGGCGCTCTATCAGTGGCAGCTCGCCGGCCAGAGCGCGTCCGAGCTGCACAGACAGTTCGCCGCCGAAGAGGGCTACGGTGATGCCGAGGAGGAATACTTCACGGGCCTGGTCGATGGGGTTACCACCTCGGTCGCGACGCTGGATACGCGACTGCAGGCGCTCATCGACCGGCCGCTTGGCCAGCTCGACCCGGTCGAGCGAGCGGTGCTCTGGATCGGCCTGTTCGAGCTGCTGCATCGACCTGACGTGCCCTACCGCGTCGTAATCAACGAGAGCGTGGAGCTCGCCAAGCGCTTCGGCGCCACCGACGGGCACAAGTTCGTCAACGCCGTGCTTGACCGTGCTGCGCGCGAGCTGCGCTCTGCAGAACAGGCAGCCGCGAACGGCGGCCGTGCCTGAGCGGTGCCGGCCATGGCGCTCGGCGAATTCGAGCTCATCGCGCGATACTTTTCCCGGCCTGTTGCGCGGCGCGACGTACTGGTCGGTGTCGGCGACGACGCTGCTTTGCTCGAGGTTCCCGCGGGCCAGGCGCTCGCGGCAGCGACCGATACGCTGGTTGAGGGGCGGCACTTCCTTCCCGACGCGCCGCCCGAATCGGTTGGTCACCAGGCCCTCGCCGTCAACCTGAGCGACCTCGCGGCGATGGGTGCGGAGCCGGCCTGGGCGCTGCTCGCCTTGTCGCTGCCGGAGCCCGACACCCACTGGCTCGAGGGTTTTGCGCGCGGATTTCACGCGCTCGCGGACCGCGCAGGCCTCACGCTGGTTGGCGGCGACACCGTGCGCGGTCCGCGCGTCGTAACCGTGCAGGTGCTCGGGTTTGTGCCCGCCGGGCTCGCGTTGCGCCGCGACGGCGCGCGCCCGGGCGACGTCCTGTATGCATCGGGGTCGCTCGGCGACGCGGCCGCGGGTCTAAAGCTGTTGCGCGACGGCCGGCGAGCGGATACCGATTCGTCGCTGGTGAGGCGGTACCGGTTCGCCGAACCAAGGCTTGCGCTCGGCATGGCGCTGCGGGGTGTTGCGAGCGCAGCGATTGACGTTTCGGACGGGTTGCTGGGCGACCTCGGCAAGCTGTGCGACGCGAGCGGGGTCGGCGCGATTCTGGAGCTCGAGCAGTTGCCTCTGTCGCGGGCGCTGCTCGCGAGTTTCGACGCCACGCAGGCGGAGCGGTTCGCACTCGGCGGCGGCGACGATTACGAGCTCGCATTCGCGGTTCCGCGGGCAGCGGTGTCGGAAATGGAGACGTCGCTCGCCACCATTGGCAGGATCACGCGTATCGGCGAGATCGTCACCGGTCACGGCGTGCGATGTCAGCGTGCCGGCCAGACGGTGGAGCCAGAGATCGCCGGATATGACCACTTCGGCTGAGGGCCGGACACCGCGTCCGTCGAGTCAGGCGCTGCGCGATCCGGTGCAGCTGCTTGCTCTCGGCTTTGGATCCGGCCTCGTGCCACGCGCGCCCGGTACTGCAGGTTCGCTGGTCGGGCTCGCGGCTGCGATCCTCGCCGCGCAGTGGGGCGCATGGGTCGCTGTGGCGATCACGACAGTCGTCGTCGTGGCGGGTGTGTGGATCTGCGGCGAGGGCGCGCGTCGGCTGGGCGTGCACGATCACCCGGCCATCGTGTGGGACGAAATCGCGGGGATGATGATCGCGATGCTCGCGGCGCCGCCGGGCTGGGGGTGGACGGCGCTTGCGTTCGCGCTGTTCCGTGCGTTCGACATAATCAAACCCTGGCCGATACGCGAGATCGATCACGCAATGGGCGGTGGAGCGGGAATTATGCTCGACGACGTCATGGCCGGGATTCTGGCCGCGCTCGTCCTGTTGCTGGTCCGCTCCATAACGTGAATCAACCACAACCACAGCACGCTCACGCCGACGTCGAAACCGCACCGATGCTCTCCGGCCCGATCTCGACGCCGGAACGCATAGGCAAGTATTACGTCGTGCATGAGGCCGGGCGTGGCAGCTCGGGCACCGTCTATCTCTCGCACGATCCGTTCTACGGACGTGACGTTGCGATCAAGCTGTACCACACGAGCACCGGCGACGACGCCGAAAGCCGCAATGCGCGCCGCATGTTCATGGGCGAAGCGCACATGATCGGCAAGCTGCAGCACCCGAACATCGTGCCGATCTACGACGCAGGCGAGGAGAACGGGCGCCGCTACGTCGTCACCGAGCACATCCACGGCGCGCGGACGTTGTCCGCGTACTGCCGTCCCGGCAGCCTGCTGCCGGTCGACCAGGTCGTGGGCATCGTCTACAAGTGCGCCAAGGCGCTGCACTACGCGCACACACGTGGCGTGGTTCATCGCGACATCAAGCCGTCCAACATCCTGCTGACCCAGGACGGCGACGTGCGCATCGTCGACTTCGGCATTGCGCTGGTCGCGGATTCGGACGTGTCGTTGCTGGAAGGCGTGGCGGGGAGCCCCGCCTACATGTCGCCCGAGCAGGTCCAGGGTCGCGAACTCGGCCCGCGCTCGGATCTCTACTCGCTGGGCGCGGTCATGTACGAGATGCTCGCCGGGCAGCGGCCATTCCGCGCCGGCGCGCTCGGCAAGTTGCTCAAGGAAGTCGTGCATGGCAGCGCCGAGCCGCTGCGCGATCTGCGGCCCGAGCTGCCCGAGGACCTCGCCGAGCTCGTGCATCGTGTGCTCGAAAAGGATCCCGAACGGCGGTACCGTAACGGCGCCGAGCTTGCCGCGGACCTGACGCGCATCCATCAGAAGCTGCGCGCCAGCCAGACCCAGATCGACGAGCAGGAGCGCTTCGCGGTGCTGCGCAAGCTCCGCTTCTTCCACGATTTCTCCCACGCCGAGATCCGCGAGGTAATGCGCGCGGCCGCGTGGCTTGATTGTCAGCCCGGGGAGCCGGTGCTGCGTCCGGGTGACACCGACGACCGTTTCTATGTCGTCGTTTCCGGCCGCGTGCGGGTAGGCCGCGCCGGCCGCGTCGTCGGTCGCATAGAGACCGGAGGTTGCTTCGGCGAGGCAACCTTTGCCGAAGGGTCGCGCCGGGACGCCGTGATCGAGGCCGAGGAGCAGGTGCAGCTTCTCAAGGTCACGGCCACCCTGCTCGAACAGGCGTCGATCTCCTGCCAGCTCCGCTTCCACAAGGTGTTCCTCAAGGAACTGATCGGCCGGCTGCAGCGGGCCGAACCGGCGACGCGCGGCAACTGACGCCGCTCCGCGGGTTCAGCTGCAGGCCGCTTCCGCGAGCGCTGCCCAAAGCATCTCGACGTGCCGGCGCTCGGTCGTCTCCGAGCCGATGCTCGCGCGGATGATCTGCATTCCTTTCAGCGTCGACGGCGTCAGATAGGCTTTCCCGCCCGCGTTGATCCGCCGCGCAATCTCGAGATTGTGTGCCGCGAGCGCGGACTCGTCGTCCGCGATAGCGAGCGGGGCGTGGCGAAAACACACCGTCTGTAGCGGCACAGGCGCGACCCTTTCCCAGCCCGCGGTCCCGTCGATCTGCTCCTTGAGCCAGCGCGCGTTCTCGAGGTCCCGCCGGAGCCTTGCCCGAAGTCCGTCGACGCCGATATCGAGCAACAGGAACCACAGCTTGATCGCCCGGAAGCGTCGCCCGAGCTGGATGTGCCAGTCGCGGAAATTCTTCACCGCGCCATCCTGGGCCGTCCTGAGGTAGCTCGGGTTCGTGCTCATGACCCGCACCAGATGCCCGGGGTCGCGAACGTAATAGGCACTGAAATCGAACCCGACTCCCATCCACTTGTGCGGGTTGAGGACCACGCTGTCGGCGCGTTCCACGCCCGCCCACATCCACCGGCACTCCGGCAGCACCATCGCCGTGCCCGCCATCGCCGCGTCGACATGCAGCCACGCGTCGTGCTGCTCGGCCAGCGCCGCGATCCCCGCCAGCGGATCGATCGCCGTCGTGCCCGTCGTCCCGATCGCCGCGACGATCGCCGCTGGACGGCGCCCGGCCGCCCGGTCGGTCTCGATCGCCCGCCGAAGCTGCGGGAGGTCGAGCGCGTGCTCGGCGTCGGTGGCGATGAGCCGCAGGTTCGACCGGCCGAAGCCCGCCAGGAGCGCTGCCTTCTCGATCGAGCTGTGCCCCTGCTCGGAGGCGTACACGATGAGCGGGGAAGCGCCTGCCTGCAGGCCCGCGTCTTGCTGGCTGAACCCCGACGCCTTCTCGCGCGCGCACAGGAGCGCGCAGAGCGTCGCGGTGCTCGCGGTGTCGTGGATGACGCCCGACCAGGCGGGCGAGAGCCCCACCATCTGGCGGAGCCAGTCCATCACTACCTCCTCGATCTCGGTCGCGGCGGGCGAGGTCTGCCAGCTCATCCCCTGCACGCCGAGCCCGGATGCGAGGATGTCCGCGAGAACCGACGCGTACGCCGTGTTCGAGGGGAAGTAGGCAAAGAAGGCCGGATGATTCCAGTGCGTGATCCCGCGGAGGACGTCGCTCTCCAGCGATGCGAGCGCCTTGGGGAGGTGCCCACCGTCCGCCGGCGGTGAAACCGGGAACCGGGACCTGATCTCGCCTGGACGCGCCGGGCTCATGACTGGGCGGTCCTCGATACGCTCGCGGTACTCGGCCACCCAGTCGATGAGCTGATGCCCCAGACGGCGGAATTCGTCTGCGTTCATTGCAAGGCAAGTGTCGCAGAAACCTGACCGGAGAATGATTGCTGTAGGCTCGTCGCGTGTCGATTCGCGCGACAAGGCTGGCGTGCCTCATTGCCACGATGGTCACGGGCGTGTGTGGCTGCGGTACGCTGCCCGATGGCCGCATCTGGGGTGAGGAGGCGACCTGGCGGCCCGGCTCGGCGCGCCTCAAGTCCGCGGCCGTCGCTGCCGTCAGCGACCCCTGGGTGTGGGCGCCGCTGGCCGGCGCGGCCCTGTTCCAGATCGACGACTGGGACCGACACGTTTCGGATTGGGCACGCGAACATACGCCCGTTTTCGGCTCGGAAGCGGATGCGGATGAGTGGAGCGACGACCTGCGCGATGTGTCAGTCCTAGCGAACTGGGCAACGATGATCGCGACACCCGGTGGCAGCGATCCGCAGCGCTGGTTTCTCGCCAAGACCCGCGGAGCGCTGGTTGATGCAGCCGCCGTTGCATCGACCGTCGCGATTACCCGCGGGATCAAGACGACCGTCGAACGCCAACGTCCAAACGGCGTCGACAGCGAGAGTTTCCCTTCGGGTCACACGTCGAGCGCGGCTGTGCACACGCGCCTGGCTTCGCGCAACCTGCGCTGGATCGCAATGCGTGCGCCCGTGCGCCGGACGCTCGATGTGGGCCTGACGGCGCTTACGATCGGCACGTCCTGGGCGCGCATCGAAGCGGGCGTCCACTTTCCGTCGGACACCCTGTTCTCCGTCGCGCTCGGAAACTTCATCGCGTCGTTCGTCAACGACGCGTTTCTCGGTGCCGGTCCTGCAGACACGCTCGGGCTGCAGCCGCTGTCCGACGGCGCGGTGCTCGCCTGGCAGGTCGAATTTTGAGCGCGAACACGCCGCGCCTGTACCTCGTCTGGCTCATCCACTAGTATCCCGCCCGGTCCGGCCCGCGTTCAGCGGGCCGGTTGACAAGCAGGGGGCCGCTGCGTGGTTCCCGGGGGGAGCCGCACAATGAGTCTGTTCCGAAGAAAGCCGATCGAGACCGACCTTGCCAAGGACACCGGGCTCAAACGCGTACTGACCGCGTTCGACCTGACGTTGCTCGGAGTCGGCGCGATCATCGGCGCCGGCATCTTTGTCCTCACCGGTCGGGCGGCCGCCGTCGAGGCCGGCCCTGCCATCACGCTTGCCTTCGTCGTCGCCGGCATCGCATGCACCTGTGCGGCGCTCGCGTACGCCGAGCTCGCGTCGACCGTCGGCGGCTGCGGTTCCGCGTACGCGTACGGCTACGCGGGGCTTGGTGAATTCCCCGCCTGGATCATCGCCTGCCTGCTGATCCTCGAGTACACGGTCGCGATCTCGACCGTCGCGGTCGGATGGTCGGGGTACTTCAACGCTGGCCTGCTGGGGTTGTTCGGCGTCGGCTTGCCCACCGATTTGCTGCACGGTCCCGGCGAGGGGGGCCTCGTCAACCTGCCGGCGCTTGCGATCGTCGCGCTGCTCGGCGTACTGCTCGCCACCGGGGCGAAGGTGTCGGCGCAGTTCAACGCCATAATGGTTTTCGTCAAGGTCGGTGCAATCCTGCTGTTCCTGTTCGCGGCGTTCGGCCACATCGATGCGGCGAACTGGGTACCGTACATTCCTGAACGCGTCGTCGGCAGCGACGGCGTCGGGCATTTCGGCGTGGTCGGCATCTTCACGGCCGCGTCGCTGGTGTTCTTCGCCTATATCGGCTTCGACGCGGTCTCGACCGCTGCCGAGGAGTGTCGGAACCCGCAGCGCGACCTGCCAATCGGCATCATTGCTTCGCTCGCCGTCTGCACCGTGTTCTACATGCTGGTATCAGCCGTGTTGACCGGTATCGTCCCCTACACGGAGCTCAATACCGCCTCGCCCGTCGCGACCGCGTTGCTCAAGATCGGCAGGGATTCCATCGCCGGCTGGATCTCGCTTGGCGCCATCGCGGGGCTCACGACCGTGATGCTGGTGCTCTACTACGCAATTACGCGGATCCTCTTCGCCGTTTCTCGCGACGGTCTGCTGCCGCCGTTCTTCTCGCATATCTCCGCACGGACAAGGAGCCCGATCCGCGTCATCGTCCTGATCGGAGTGATCATGTGCGCGCTCGCCGGCTTCCTGCCGCTCAACCGGCTCGCCGAGCTTACGAACATCGGCACACTTGGCGCCTTCGTCGTGGTGTGTGCCGGTGTGCTGGTGATCCGCCGGACGCACCCGCACCTGAAGCGGGGCTTCCGCACGCCAGGCGGCCCGGTCATCCCGGTCCTCGGTATGGTGTTCTGCGCGACGCTGATGACCTTCCTGAGCGCCCACACGTGGTTCTATTTCTGCGTCGTGCTGGTCATCGCGGTGCTGGTCTACTTCCTGTATTCGCGCAATCACAGCATGCTGGCGGCGGCGACGAGCTGAGGCATCGGCTGCGCATGGCATCTCGACGCGAGGTCGACGGTGTCTACGATGGGGGCTGAGCTCGACGGCCAGACGGCGCTGGTGACGGGTGGCGGTCGCGGACTCGGCCGCGCGATCGCGCTGCATCTCGCCCGCGCGGGCGCGGGGATCGGTCTCGTGGCGCGTACGCGCAGCCAGCTCGACGAATCGGCTGCGATGATCGACTCCGAGGGCGGTCGCGCGCTTGCAATCGTCGCCGACGTGACCGAGCGAAGCGCAGTCGAGGCGGGCGTCGCAGAGGTGGAACGCAAGCTCGGGCCCGTCTCGATACTGGTCAACAACGCTGGCCTGGCGCGGCCCTACGGCCCGGTGGGTCACGTCGACCCCGATGACTGGTGGCGGTCTCATGCGATTCACGTCCGCGGCGCTCTGCTCTTCATGAGTGCGGTGCTGCCCGGAATGCGTGCGCGTCGCGCGGGTCGCATCATCAACATCGCCTCGAAAGGCGGGATCGTCGTCGCACCGAATCTGTCCTCCTATTGTGTCGCCAAGGCAACGGTGATCCGCCTGACGGAGCACGTGGACGCGGAGGCAATGGCCGATGGCGTACGGGCCTTTGTCGTGCAGCCGGGCACCATCGCCACCGACATGGGGAGGGAGTCGCTCAGTAACCCGGAGGCCCGCCGGTGGGTTCCGTTTCTGGTGAGCGACCTCGAGCGTGTGATCGATCGCGATCCTGCCAACGATCTCGCGCGGCTCGGCGCGCAGATCGTCTCGCTGGCAGCCGGGCACCATGACAGCCTGGCAGGCAGGTATCTCGACCTCGAGGAGCTCGCGGTCGAGTGAACCGGACGTTCGCGCTCAGGCGCCGGGAGAATCCTTGTCGCGCTCGATCAGCGCATACGCCGAGTGATTGTGGATCGACTCGAAGTTCTCTGCCTCGACCACATAGGCGCGAACGCGCTCCTCGCGCTCCAGCCGGCCGGCCACATCGCGCACTATGTCCTCCACGAACTTCGGGTTGTCGTAGGCGCGCTCGGTGACATGCTTCTCGTCCGGGCGCTTCAGGATCCCGAACACCTCGCAGGAGGCTTCCTGTTCGGCGATGTCGATCAGCTCTTCGATCCACAGGTGCGCACTCGCCCGCGCCGTGATCGTAATGTGCGAGCGCTGGTTGTGCGCGCCACGGTCGGAGATGTCCTTGGAGCAGGGGCACAGGCTGGTGACCGGAACCACGACCCGCACCCAGGCGTCGATCTGTCCATCGTGGATCTCGCCGACCAGGCGCGCGGAGTAGTTCATCAGGCTCTGCACACCGGAGACGGGCGCCGACTTGAGCACGAAGTAGGGGAAATCCATCTCGATGTGGCCCGAAGTGGCATCGAGCCGCTGCGTCATCTCGCCCAGCATCTGCCGGAACGACTCGACCGAGACCTCCCGCTCGTGCGCGTGCAGCACTTCGACGAAGCGCGACATGTGCGTGCCCTTGAAGTCGTGCGGCAGCGCCACGTACATGTTGAAGCTCGCGATTGTGTGCTGGTCGCTTCCCGTCCGGTCGCGGACCCGCACCGGGTGAAATATGTCCTTGATGCCGACCTTGTTGATCGGCATGCGGCGGGAGTCCGGACGGCCCTGGACGTCCGCGATCGTGACCGCGGCCGGGCGGGGCTTCTTGTCTGAATTGAAATCGTTCATCAGCCCGCCGAACTCGCGGCCGCGGCGATGACTCGGGTGGGTTGCCGGCTGCGCCAGAATGCGGCGATCGAGCTTTCGAGACTCGCGGCGTCGAGACCCGCCATCTCGAGGCAGTCCTCGCGGGTGCCGTGCTCGACGAACCCGTCGGGAAGCCCGACATTGCGTGCGGGCAGCGTGAGGCCCGCGGCTGCAAGGGCTTCGTTCACCGCGCTGCCCGCGCCGCCCGCGACGACATTCTCCTCGACGGTCACCACCGCCAGATGCGTGGCCGCCAGCCGCCGGAGAAGCTCGACGTCGAGCGGTTTGACGAACCGCATGTTGACCAGAGTCGCGTCGAGCCGTTCGGCAATCGATACGCAGGGCGCGACCATCGTGCCGAAGGCGAGTAGCAGCAGCCCGCTTCGTCCCTCGCGGCGCAGCTCGGCCCGCCCGATGGGAAGCGCGCTCATGGTCTTCTCGACCCGCGCCCCCGGACCCTGGCCGCGTGGGTAGCGGACCGCGGCTGGCCCCGCGTGTGTCGCGGCCGTGTAGAGCATCTGCCGGCACTCGTTTTCGTCGGCCGGCGCCATGACGATGATGTTGGGGATACATCGCAGAAAGCTGAGATCGAACGCCCCCTGGTGAGTCGCCCCGTCACCGCCCACGAGCCCGCCGCGGTCGATCGCGAACGTGACCGGCAGATTCTGCAGCGCTACATCGTGGATCAGCTGGTCGTACGCGCGTTGCAGAAAGGTCGAGTAGATGGCGACGACCGGGTGCATCCCCTCGCACGCGAGGCCGGCGGCGAACGTGACCGCATGCTGCTCGGCGATCGCGACGTCGAAGTAGCGGTCCGGGAAGCGGCGCGAGTACTCGACCAGGCCCGATCCTTCGCGCATTGCTGGCGTGACGGCGACGATGCGCGGGTCCCGCTCCGCCATGTCGCACAGCCACTGACCAAAGACCTGCGAATAGGTGGGGCCGCTCGTCTTGTCCTTGAAAATGGTGCCGCTGCCGGGATCGAATGGACCAGGTCCATGCCACTTGATCGGATCCGCCTCCGCGGGTGCATAGCCCTTGCCCTTGCGAGTCACGATATGCAGGAACTGCGGCTGCGTCAGGTCGCGCAGATTCTGCAGTGTCTTGACCAGCGCACCGAGGTCGTGACCGTCGAGCGGGCCGATGTAGTTGAAGCCCATCTCCTCGAACATCGTCCCCGGCAGCACCATGCCCTTGACGTGTTCCTCCGAGCGTCGCGCAAGCTCCCATACGGTTGGCATGCGACGCAGGATCTTCTTGCCACCCTGCCGCAGCGCCGCGTAGGTCTTTCCCGACAACACCCGCGCGAAGTAGTTCGACAGTGCGCCGACGTTCTCGGAGATCGACATGTCGTTGTCGTTCAGGATGACGAGCATGTTGACGTCAAGTGCGCCTGCGTGATTTAGCGCCTCGAACGCCTGCCCTGCGCTCATCGCGCCATCGCCGATCACCGCGACTACGCGCCGCTCGCCGCCGGTCCGCGCCGCGGCGATCGCCATGCCGAGCGCCGCGCTGATCGAGGTGCTGGAATGTCCGACGCCAAACGTATCGAAATTACTCTCGGCGCGGCTCGGAAAGGGGGCGAGCCCGCCCCTGAGCTTGATGGTGCGGAGACGTTCGCGGCGTCCGGTCAGAACCTTGTGCGGGTAGGCCTGGTGGCCAACGTCCCAGACCAGCCTGTCGTCAGGTGTGTCGAAGACATAGTGCAGCGCTACGGTGAGCTCGACCGTGCCGAGACCGGCGGCGAAGTGCCCGCCCATCTGGCTCACGGTGTGGATGAGGAATTCCCGCAGCTCGGTGGCGAGCCGGGGCAGTTCGCCCGGGGCGAGGCATCGCACGTCCGCCGGGGAATTGATCCGCGACAGCAGCGGAAAGGAGTCGGCCGGGTCCATCGGCGGAAAGTCTACACGCAAGCCGGTCAGTGCCGTCGGGCCAGCAGCCACCCGCACAAAGACGCCAGGGTCGACTCGGCCCAGCCGCATTCTCCCAGCAAAGTGTCCGCGGAATCATGCAGTTCCGCGACGCGCCGACGCGCGGCGTCGATACCCGCGACCGCCGGATAGGTGGGTTTGTCGCGCGCGCGATCACCGCCAGTCGCCTTGCCGAGGAGCGTCGCGTCGCCTTCTACATCGAGGATGTCGTCCTGGATCTGGAAGGCCAGCCCGACGAGGCTGCCGACGCGGTCGAGCGCCGCGTGCTCCGCGACCGTCAGGTTCGGGGCGCAGGCGGCTGCCATCCGTACGCACCCGCGAATCAAGGCACCGGTCTTCAGCTGATGCACCAGCTCGACTTCCGGCAGGCTGAGCCTGCGGCCCATGGCCGCGAGATCGAGGGCCTGCCCGCCAGCCATGCCGGCGGTGCCGCTGGCCTCGGCCAGCAGCTCGATCAGCCGGACACGCGTCGCGGGCTCGGTGGCCAGACCCGGGTGAGTCGCGAGCAGTGAGAACGCGAGCACCTGCAGCGAGTCGCCGGCAAGAATCGCCGTCGCTTCGTCGAAGGCGCGATGACAGGTCGGCCGGCCGCGGCGCAGATCGTCGTTGTCCATCGCCGGCAGATCGTCGTGCACCAGCGAATAAGCATGAATGAGCTCGACTGCACAGGCTGCGCCGTCGACGCGCGGCATTGACACACCCAACGTGTCCGCCGTCGCGTAGACGAGAGCGGGCCGTATGCGCTTGCCCGGTGCAAGCGCCGAATAGCGCTGCGCAGCGTGCAGGCGTTCCGGCACGACGTCTGCGAGCGGCAGCAGCCGGTCGAGCTCGCACTCGACACGCACTCGCCACTCCTCGAGTCGACCGGGCAGCCCGGCGTCCGGGATCGTGGTCACACCTGTCTGCCGCTTCAGTCTTCGGGTTCGTCCGTCTCGAAGGGCACGGGCTCGGCCTGCATCGAGCGCGCGAGCAGGATCTCGACCTTCTGCTCCGCCTGCTTGAGCGCGTCCTGGCAGGAGCGCGCCAACGCCATGCCGCGCTCGAACTGGGTCAGCGCCTGCTCGAGCGGCAGCTCGCCGTGCTCGAGTCGCTCGACGACGGCTTCGAGTTCTGCGAGCGCCTGCTCGAAATCGGGCGTACGGGGTTCTTTCTTCGACAACCTGGACCTCCGGAGCGGCGGAGCCTTGCACACGCTGGCAGACAGGGTCAACGCGCACCGAGGCGGCGTACGGCCCGCGGCGGCGTTGACTTGCAGCCGCGACGGACCTAGATTTAGACAGTGTTAGACTCAGTCTAAGTTCATTCACGTTTGACCGCGCGACGAGCTAGCGAATTCGATCGAGGAGGTCGTCATGAAGCAATTGAAAGGCAGCAAGACCGAGGACAATCTCAAGGCGGCGTTCGCCGGCGAATCGCAGGCCAACCGTCGTTACCTCTACTTCGCGCAGAAGGCTGACGTCGAGGGCTACAACGACGTGGCCGCCGTGTTCCGCTCAACGGCGGAAGGCGAGACGGGTCATGCGCACGGACACCTCGAATACCTCGAAGAGGTCGGTGATCCTGCAACGGGGCTGCCGATCGGCGCCACGCAGGCGAACCTGAAGGCTTCCATCGCCGGCGAGACGCACGAGTACACGGATATGTACCCGGGCATGGCGAAGTCTGCCCGCGAGGAGGGCTTCGAGGAGATCGCCGACTGGTTCGAGACGCTGGCCAAGGCGGAGCGCTCGCACGCCAACCGTTTCCAGAAGGCACTTGACACGCTCTGAGCCGTAAGCACGAACGCCAGGGCGGACGGGTCGTCCGGGTCCGTCCGCCGCGTTACGTGCCACGCCGTCCCTGCGCGCTCGGGAGTGCCCATGACCGTAGATAGCAAGACGCACGCCGGGCGCGAAGGCAGTCTCGAGGCCCCGACCCGCCATCCGGTCCCGTGGCAGGAGGAGTCCTTCTACGACGAGCAGTCTCTGGCCGCCGAGGTCGACCGCGTCTTCGACATCTGCCACGGTTGCCGACGCTGCTTCAGCCTGTGCAATGCGTTTCCGCACCTGTTCGACGCGATCGACGCGGGTACATCGGGCGAACTCGATGGCGTCGCGCAGAAGGTCCGCTGGGAAGTGGTGGATCACTGCTATCTCTGCGACATGTGCTACATGACCAAGTGCCCGTACGTCCCACCCCATCCGTGGAACGTGGACTTTCCGCATCTGATGCTGCGTGCCAAGGCGGTGCGTTTCCGACGTGAGGGGGCGCGGGCGCGTGATCGATTCCTGGCGGCCACCGATAAGGTCGGCTCGATCGCCGGCATACCGGTCGTCGCCCAGGCGGTGAACGCCGTTACCCGCACTGCGACCGGACGCCGCTTGCTCGAAGCGACCCTCGGCGTGCACCCGAAGGCGCCGGTGCCCGCCTATCACTCGCGCACCGGGCGGCGACGCGTCGCGCGCGGCGCGAATCCCGCGCAGACTCCCGTATCCGCTGGCGGAACGCGCGGACGCGTTGCGCTCTTCACGACTTGTTACTGCAACCGCAACGAGCCGGACATCGCCGAGGATCTGGCGGTGGTGTTCCGGCACAACGGAATACCCGTGCGGACCGTGCCGCGCGAGCGTTGCTGTGGAATGCCACGGCTCGAGCTCGGCGATCTCGTCTCGATCGATGCTGCGCGACGGGTCAACATCCCGGTGCTCGCCGGTCTGGTGGACGAGGGCTGGGACCTGGTCGCGCCCGTGCCCTCGTGCGTGCTGATGTTCAAGCAGGAACTGCCGCTGCTCTTTGCCGACGACGCGGAGGTGCAGAAGGTGCGTGCCGCGATGTTCGATCCGTTCGAATACCTGATGCGGCGTCACCGCGCGGGTCTGCTGCGCACGGATTTCAACCAATCGCTCGGCAAGGTGAGCTACCACGTCGCCTGTCACCTGCGTGTGCAGAACCTGGGTCTCAAGACACGCGACGTGCTCGCGCTCGTTCCCGGCACCCAGGTCGAGCCGATCGAGCGTTGCTCGGGTCACGACGGCACCTACGGTGTCAAGAAAGAATACCGCGACATCTCGATGAAGATCGGACGGCCCGTTTTCAGCCGAGTTGCGGCGGCGGGGGCGGATCACTACTCGAGCGACTGTCCGATGGCGGCGCGGCAGATCGAGTCGGGGCTCGAGAGCGCAGGCCAGCCGACGCATCCGCTTACGCTCCTGCGCAAGGCCTATGGAATCTGAACCCGTGGACTTCGAATCAGGCGCACCAAACGAGAAGCTGCGGGCCGCGGATCTGCTCGGCCTCGAGCGTTACGCGCGCGAACGGGCCGAGCTGCGGACGCGCGTCATCGCGCACAAGAAGCGCCGCACGGTGGCCTGCGGGCCAAACGTCACTTTCTGCTTCGAGGACCGGGTGACGGTGCAGTACCAGGTCCAGGAAATGCTCCGGATCGAGCGCATCTTCGAGGCGCATGGTATTGCCGAGGAGCTCGACGTCTACAATCCCCTGATCCCGAACGGCTCCAACTGGAAGGCGACCCTGCTCGTCGAGTTTGTCGACCCCGAGGAGCGGCGTGCGGCGCTCGCCGAGCTCAAGGGCATCGAGGATCGGTGCTGGGTCGAGGTCGATGGTCACGCGCGGGTGTATGCGATCGCCGACGAGGACCTCGAGCGTGAGAACGAGGAGAAGACCTCGTCCGTGCATTTTCTGCGCTTTGAGCTCGAGGCGCCGATGATCTCCGATGTCAAGCGCGGCGCCGCGATCAGCCTGGGCGTCGATCACCCGCGGTATTCCCACGCGGTGAGCCCGCTGCCGGCCGAGGTGCGGAACGCGCTCGCACGCGATCTCGCCTGAGGATTTCTCTGCTGCTGAGGTGCGGTACCCGCGGTGCGCTGCTAGAATCCGCGCGCCTTTTTTCCACGCGAGCACGCGGATCGTTCATCGATGAGCCAGACCTACACCGCGCAGGACATCGAAGTCCTGAGCGGCCTCGAGCCCGTCCGACGCCGGCCGGGCATGTACACCGATACCAGTCGGCCGAACCATCTCGCCCACGAAGTGATCGACAACAGCGTCGACGAGGCGCTGGTCGGCCATTGCAGCCGCATCGACGTGACCGTTTGCAAGGACGGGTCGGTCGAGGTGAGCGACGACGGTCGCGGCATGCCGATCGACATCCATCCGAAGGAGAAAGTGAGCGGTGTCGAGCTGATCCTGACCCGATTGCACGCGGGCGGGAAGTTCACCGAGGGCACCTACAAGTTCTCGGGCGGGTTGCACGGCGTCGGCGTGTCGGTGGTGAACGCGCTTTCCAAGCATCTCGAGTGCTGGGTGCGCCGCGGCGGCAAGGAATACAACATCTCCTTCCGCAACGGGAAGGTCCACTCGAAGCTCGAAGTCGTCGGCGATGTTGGCAAGAACAACACCGGAACCACGGTGCGCTTCTGGCCGGATCCCGCGTACTTCGACAGCGCCGAGATCTCGCTGCCGAAGCTCAAGCACGTGCTCAAGGCCAAGGCGGTGCTCTGCCCGGGCCTCAAGGTTCGCCTGACGGTCGAGAAGAGCGGTGAGAAGGAAGAGTGGCAGTACACGGGCGGGCTCGCGCAGTACCTGCGCGAATCGCTTGCCTCCGGGGAATGGCTGCCCGAGGAGCCGTTCGTCGGCAGCATCGAGGGCGAGCAGGAGGGCGTCGACTGGGCCATCGTCTGGCGGGTGGACGATGGGACTCGGATCGAAGAGAGCTATGTCAACCTCATCCCGACGCTCGAGGGTGGGACGCACGTAAACGGGTTCCGGCTCGGGCTCACCGAGGCCATCCGCGAGTTCTGCGAGTTCCGCAGCCTGATGCCGCGCGGAATCAAGCTTGCGCCGGAGGACGTCTGGAACGATGCGAGCTACGTGCTGTCTGCGAAGATGCGCGATCCGCAGTTCGCCGGGCAGACCAAGGAACGCCTGACTTCGCGCGAGTCGGCGGCATTTGTCTCGGGGATCGTAAAGGACCAGTTCGTGCTCTGGCTCAACCAGCACCCGGAAGCGGGTGAGGGAATCGCGCGACTCGCCATTGCAAACGCGCAGGAGCGCGTCAAGGCGAGTCAGAAAGTCGCACGCAAACGCGTGGTGAGCGGTCCGGCGCTGCCCGGCAAGCTCGCAGACTGCACCAGCCAGGATCCCGCGCGTGCGGAACTCTTCCTGGTCGAGGGCGATTCCGCCGGCGGTTCCGCCAAGCAGGCGCGCGACCGTGAGTTCCAGGCCGTGATGCCACTGCGCGGCAAGATTCTCAACACATGGGAGGTGTCGGCCGGCGAGCTGCTCGCCTCGCAGGAAGTACATGACATCACGATCGCGCTCGGTGTCGAGCCCGCGTCCGATGACATCGCCCGGCTGCGCTATCACCGTGTCTGCATCCTCGCGGACGCCGACTCCGACGGCCAGCACATCGCGACGCTGCTGTGTGCGCTCTTTCTGCGGCACTTCCGCCCGCTGGTGCAGGCTGGACACGTGTTCGTCGCGATGCCGCCACTCTACCGCATCGACCATGGCAAGCAGGTGGCCTACGCGCTCGACGATGCAGAGCGCAACGGCGTGCTCGACCGGATACGGGCGGAGAACCCGCGCGCCAAGCCTGTGGTGACACGCTTCAAGGGGCTGGGTGAGATGAGCGCGCTGCAGCTGCGTGAGACGACGATGGCGCCCGAATCGCGCCGGCTCGTGCAGCTCACGCTTGAGGCCAAGGATCAGGCCGACCAGATGGTAGACATGCTGCTCGCGAAGAAGCGCGCCTCCGACCGCCGCGAATGGCTCGAGCGGAAGGGCAACCTGGCTTCGACCGTGTCCGCGGAGCCTGGAGGGACGTCGTGAGTTCGCAGCCGCCGCTCAACTTTGAGGGCATAGAGCGCCTCCCGCTCAAGGTCTTCACGGAGAAGGCGTACCTCGACTACTCGATGTACGTCATCCTCGATCGCGCGCTGCCGCACGTCGGCGACGGCTTGAAGCCCGTTCAGCGCCGCATCATCTATGCAATGAGCGAGCTCGGGCTGTCGTCGGCGTCCAAGCACAAGAAGTCGGCGCGCACAGTCGGCGACGTCATCGGCAAGTTCCATCCGCACGGCGACTCGGCGTGCTACGAGGCGCTGGTGCTGATGGCGCAGCCGTTTTCCTATCGCTATCCGCTCGTCGACGGCCAGGGTAATTTCGGCGCGCCGGACGATCCAAAGTCGTTTGCGGCCATGCGCTACACCGAGTCGAAGCTCACTCGCTACGCAGAGGTGCTGCTCCGCGAGCTCGGTGACGGCACCGTCGACTGGACGCCGAATTTCGACGGCACGCTCGAGGAGCCGGTACTGCTGCCGGCACGACTGCCAAACCTGCTGCTGAACGGGGCCACGGGGATCGCGGTCGGCATGGCGACCGACATCCCGCCGCACAACCTCCGCGAAGTCGCCGCTGCCTGCGTAAGGCTGCTCGAGGAACCGAAGACGACGGCGGCGGAGATCGGCAAGCTGATACCCGGTCCCGACCTGCCGACCGGCGCCGAGATCATCACGCCGCGCGACGAGCTTGCACGCGTCTACGCGACCGGCAACGGCGCCTTCCGCGCCCGCGCGCGCTTCGAGATCGAGGACGGCGAGGTGGTCGTTACCGAGCTGCCCTACCAGGTCTCCGGCGCGCGCGTGCTCGAGCAGATCGCCGTACAGATGCGCGCGAAGAAGCTGCCGATGATCGAGGATCTGCGCGACGAATCCGATCACGAGCATCCCACGCGTCTGGTGATCACGCCGCGCTCGAACCGCGTGGACGTCGAGCAGATGATGGCGCACCTGTTCGCGACCACGGACCTGGAGCGGAGCTACCGGGTCAATCTCAACGTCATAGGCCGCGACGGCCGGCCGCGTGTCTCCGGGCTGAAGACGCTGCTCGAGGAATGGCTGACGTTCCGCGTCGACACGGTCACGCGCCGGCTGGCGTACCGGCTCGAACGGGTGAATGCGCGGCTGCACATCCTCGACGGCCTGCTGATCGTTTACCTCAACCTGGACGAGGTAATCCGGATCGTGCGCACCGAGGACGAGCCAAAGCCGGTCCTGATGAGCAGGTTCAAGCTCTCCGACCTGCAGGCCGAGGCGATCCTCGAGACCAAGTTGCGCCACCTCGCCCGGCTCGAGGAGATGAAGATCAGCGGCGAGCAGGGCGAGCTCACGCGCGAGCGGGACGAACTCGAGAAGACCTTGAAGAGCAAGGCGAAGCTCAAGCGACTGGTGCGCGACGAGATCGTCGAGGATGCGGCGAAGTACGGCGACGCGCGCCGCAGCAAGCTGGTCGAGCGCGCCGCGGCCCAGGCGATCGACGAGACCGAGCTCCTCGTGAGTGAGCCGGTAACCGTCGTCGTGTCGAAGAGCGGCTGGGTGCGCGCGGCGCGCGGCCACGAAATCGACCCGCGCACGCTGTCCTTCAAGACCGGTGACGAGTTCCGCTCCGTTGCCCGCGGCCGCAGCACGCAGCAGGCGGTGTTTCTCGACAGTACCGGCCGCGCCTACAGCCTGGCGGCGCACACGCTGCCGTCGGCCCGTGGACAGGGCGAGCCGCTGTCGGGCCGGCTCGATCCACCCGACGGCGCGACCTTTGCCGGCGTCATGATCGGCGAGCCCGACGAGCGCTGGGTCATCGCAAGCTCCGCGGGCTATGGCTTCGTCGTGCGCCTTGGCGAGCTGCACGGTCGCAACCGCGCGGGTAAGGCGGTGCTCAAGGTGCCGGAGGGTGCAACGGTGCTCGCGCCCGCGCCGCGACCGTCCGCCGACGGGACGCTCCTCGCTGCCGTGAACAGCGACGGACGGCTGCTCGTCTTCCCGGTGGCGGAGCTGCCGGAGCTGCCGCGCGGCAAGGGCAACAAGATCTTCGGCATTTCGTCGAAGAAAGCGGCCGCCGGTGAGGAGTCGCTGGTGGCGATCGCGGCGATTGCGCCTGGACAGACGCTTCGGCTGCAGGTCGGCGAGCGCCAGATGGCGCTCGCATTCAAGGATCTGGCGGACTACCGCGGAGAGCGTGGTCAACGCGGCGCGGTCCTGCCACGCGGCTGGCGCAAAGTCGAGGCGCTCGAGGTGGCCGACTGACGCGTCAGTTACCGAGCACGACCTCTTCGGGGCTGTTGACGAAATAGCCTTGGATGAATTCGATGCCGAGCTGCCAGAGCACCGCCATCGTATTGGCATCCTCGACGCGCTCGGCGATCGTGGTGATGCTGCGCTCGCGGGCCTGCTCGACCAGCGCCTTGACGCGCTCCTGCAGAGGCCGGTCGTTGGCGAGGCCCTGCATCAGCGAGCCATCGATCTTCACGTAGTTGACCGGGACGTGCGACAGGAGCTGCCCCGGGTCGCGGCCCGAGCCGTAGTTCTCGACCGCAAACTCGAAGCCGAGCCGCGCAAGGAGCTGCTGCAGCGCCTTGGCTTCCTTCAGATGCCGTGTCGCGAGCTCCTCGCTCACCTGGATGACGACATGGCTGGGCTCTATGCGCGAGGCCTTGAGCTGCTGCTCCAGCCAGGTGGCGAGCGTCTCGTCGCGCAGCGAATCGCGCGACAGTCGCACGAACACCTTGTGTGGCTTGCGCGCCGCGCAGAAGCTCATCGCGGCGCCGACCACCCAGCGATCGATGTTCTTCATGAGGTCGGTCCGCGATGCGGCGGTCAGGAACTCCGACGGCAGCACTTCCTGGCCGCGCTCGTCGAGCATGCGCACGACCAGGTCGAACATCGACCGATCCTCGCCCACCAGGCTCGCGATCGGCTGCTGCACGAGGCGGAAGCGGTTTGCCATCAGGGCAGACTTGATCTGGTGCGCCCAGGTACGGTCGGCCTCGGCTTCGGCCCTCGACTCGTCCCTGTCCTCCTGGCGCAGCGTGCGATTCCCGCCGGCCGCGGCCGCGGCGCGCTGCGAGCGGATCGCGACGTTGAGAGGCCCGGGCAGAGGCTTGTTCGCGGCACAGAGCGCCGCGCCGGCGCTGGCAGTGATCGACAGCGATCGTTCGCCTACCTGGAAGACGTGTCCGGCAACGCGCTCCACCAGGTGGCGGATGAAGGCATCGAGGTCGCGGGTGTTGCCACGCTCGATGAGCACCGCGTAGCCGCGGCCGGTCAACCGGCCGCCGATGTCGCCCGGCTGGAGCTGTTCGCGCAGCATCGCGCCGACTGAGTCGAGCAGGACCTCGAGCGCGAGCGGTCCGGGGTCAGAGTCGAGTGCCGCCAGCTTATCCGGTTCGAGGTACAGGACCGCGCGCAGACCGCCCTTGAGCGGCTGCGCGAGCTGCGCGCGGCCGGTTTCGAGAAACGCGCTTCGCTTCAGGAGCCCGGTGCCGGTGTCGAGTTTGAGCGCCTCCGCGAGCTGCTGCGTGATCGAGACCGAGTCGTGTCGCTGGGTCGGCACCTTGATTCGAACGGCGGGCTCGCCGTCGAAATCGAAGCGCTCGAGCTCGAGCGCAAGAAGCATCTCGCCGCCGCCGGGCAGCACCGCCGTGGCCTTGAGCGAGTGATCCGACCACTTGCCCTGCGCCGTTGCCACCAGCGCGCCCTTCAGCGCGGCGTGACTCGCGGGGGTGAACGCATCCATCAGGGGCTGGCCGACGATGGCGGCTGCGTCCTTGAGCCCCGTGAGCTCGATCCACGCAGGGTTCGCATCGACCACGATACCTTCCTGGACGTGCAGGATAGCGTCGGTGGATCCGGCCATGAACGCCCGCATCTGGTCGCGGTACTGGTGGGCCGAGGCGAGCGTGCCGGCAAGCGCGGTGTCGAGCCGGGCGAGGTGCAGCTCGCGTTCAGCGACCGCCCGCAGCCGCGGGCGTGCCTTGAGCGTGACGACGTCGCGCGCTCCGAGCTCGAGCGCGCGGGTGAGTCCGTCCTCGCTCACCGTATCGCGGACCAGCACCACCGGCATCGCGGCCGCCTGGCGATCGCGCAGCTCCATGACCGGCGCAGCGTCCTCGGCGTCGGGGAGACAGACGAAGATGAGCTGGGCCCTTCCTTGCGCGAGCGCGTCGCCGAACGCCGCCAGGTCCCGCACCCAGGCGCAATGCACCGGATGGCCCGCGTTTCTCAGCGTGCTGTTGATGATCTCGACGGCTTCCTGATGCCGCGAATAGACAATGAGAGGAATGGCGCTTGTCTCGGCCATGTATCCAGGCGTGATGCCGCTCCTCGTGACTCGCGATTGCGGAAGCGGCGCGATGATAGCACCCGTATTTCGCGTGCATTCGTGACGCAGGTTGCAGCATCACGCCCATCGCCGCGGCCGCCGGTGGGCTTTGATCCGTCAGGGGACCGGTTTGGATGCAAGCTGACGGGGTGTGCTCGTTCCGCGTATTATGCAAGGCTTTCTCGAAGCGGCTCCCAGGGGCGCCGCCCGCCGCACCATCATGGAAGACCATGGCCAGCTACAGCACCAACGAATTCCGCTCCGGGCTCAAGATACTGCTGGACAACGATCCGTGCGCGATCATCGAGAACGAGTTCGTCAAGCCGGGTAAGGGGCAGGCCTTCAACCGCGTGCGCATCCGTAACCTCAAGACCGGCCGCGTCATCGAGCGGACGTTCCGTTCCGGCGATTCGGTCGAGGCGGCCGACGTCGTCGAGTCGGAAATGCAGTACCTGTACAACGATGGCGCGTTCTGGCACTTCATGGTGCCCGACACCTTCGAGCAGTTCACGGCTGGCAAGGAGGCGATGGGCGACGCCGCGTCATGGCTCAAGGATGGCGTGCATTGCAACGTGATGCTCTGGAACGGTGTGCCGCTTGCCGTCAACGCGCCGCCGCACGTCGAGCTCAAGATCGTCAAGACGGATCCCGGCGTACGCGGTGACACCGCGACGGGCGGACAGAAGCCCGCCGAGCTCGAGACCGGTGCCGTCGTCCGGGTCCCGCTTTTCATCAACGAGGGCGAGGTCATCCGCGTCGACACGCGGACCGCGGCCTATATCGCGCGCGCCAAGAGCTGACGCCGGCGACATCCGATACGCGCGGTTCAGGCGCGGACGGCGCGGACGAATACCTCCACCAGCGACTCGATGCCACGCGCATCGTCGACATCGAATCGCCCGAGGCGCGGGCTGTCGAGATCCAGGACGCCGATCAGTTGTCCACCCGCGATGACCGGGACCACGAGCTCCGAACGGGAAGCCGCGTCGCAGGCGATGTGGCCGGGAAACGCATGCACGTCGGCGACCAGCACCGTGCGCCGCTCGGCGGCGGCCGTACCGCAAACGCCCCTGCCGAGCGGGATGCGCGCGCAGGCGGGCCGGCCCTGGAATGGCCCGACGAGGAGATCCCCGCTGGCAGCATCGAGCAGGTAGAACCCAACCCAGTTGAGCTCCGGCAGACCGTAGTAGATGAGCGAAGCCGTGTTTGCGGCGCAACTGATCAGATCCGGTTCGCCGGCGAGGAGCGACTCGAGGCCGCGGGCGAGTTCGGCGTAGTCCGCATATCCGCCTTCCGCTATTTCGAAGTGCTGCTCGTTCATCGGAGGCCCTCCGTCAGGCTCGTTCCGCGGGAAACGCCACTACCTCATCGATGTGCCGCGCGCCGGTTGCGATCATGACGGCGCGGTCGAAGCCCAGCGCCACGCCGGAGCAGCGCGGGAGCCCTGCGCCGAGCGCGGCGAGAAACGCCTCGTCCGGCGCGTGGCTCGGGAGGCCGGTGCGCGCGCGCTGCGCAGTGTCGCCCGCAAAGCGAGCGGCCTGCTCGGCTGCATCGCCGAGCTCATCGAATCCGTTCGCCAGCTCGATCGAGCCCCAGAAGGCCTCGAAGCGGGCGGCAACGGCTCCTTCGATCCGTGCCAGCGCCGCCTGCGACGCTGGGAAGGCGTGCAGGAAGGTGATCCGGTCGGCCGGAAAGGAGGGCGCCACGTAGAGCGAAAGGCCGAGGTCGCAGAGCGCGTCGCGCTCACCCGCGAGCGCGGCGGGCACGTCCGCGCCGCGCGCCGCCAGCGCCGAGGTCAGCTCGTCTACCGGGCCGTCGATCGGGTCGACGCCCAGGCTGGCTTCGAACGCGGCCCTGTAAGTCAGGTGGCGGCTGGCCGCGGGGCTCACCCGCCCCGCGAATATGTGGCTGAGCAGCCGCTCGACGTCGTCCATCAGCGCATGATGGTCGATCCCGAGCCGATACCACTCGATCATCGTGAACTCGGGGTTGTGAAGCCGACCGCGCTCTCCATCGCGGAATACCTTCGAGACCTGGTAGATGTCCGGCGCGCCGGCACAGAGCAGGCGCTTCATCGCGTATTCAGGCGAGGTGTGCAGGAACCCGGCGCGCTCGCCCCCTGCGCGGCGCACCTCGAGCGATTCGAGGTGCACGTCCGTCACCGCCGAGCGCACCAGGATCGGCGTCTCGACCTCGAGCGCGTCGGTCGCGGCGAAGTACTCGCGCGCGCGGCGCAACATGAGCGCGCGTAACCGCAACGTCTCGAGCGACCCGGTGGGCCTCCAGGCGGCGCCGCTCACGAGGGCGCCTTCGTACTGGCGAGCAGCTGTCCCAGCCGCAGCCGCGCACCCGGGGCCAGGCCAGGCGCAAACTCTCCCGCCATTCGTTGCCACAGAAGCACGACGGTCGAGCCCATATTGAATCGCCCGAGCTCGTCGCCCTTGCGAAATTCCATGCCGTGGCCGGCGGCGATCTCGCGCGGTGATCCGCCGCGGCTTGCCGGCGGATTTATTTCGCCGGCATACACCGTCTCGATGCTGCCGACGAACAGAGCTCCCACCATGACGAGCGCCAGTGCGCCCACGCGTGTGTCGAACTCGCAAACGACTCGCTCATTGACGCCAAACAGTCCGGGTATCGTGCGCGCCGTCGCCGCGTTGACGCTGAACAACCGGCCCGGCAGGTAGCGCGTGGTGCGCAGCCGGGCATCGAGCGGCATGTGGATACGGTGGTAATCGAAAGGCGCGAGATACATGCAGGCATAGCGTCCGTCGGCGTATTGCGCGGCCGCCGACTCGCTTCCGAGCAGCGCGGCCGCGGTGTACTCGATGCCCTTGGCCTGCAGCATGCGACCCGCATAGAGCTCGCCGAGCTGGCTCAGGCTGCCGTCGACCGGCGAGACCAGCACATCGGCGCCGGGCGCGATCGGCCGCACGCCGGCCTTGAGTGCGCGCGTGAAGAACGCATTGAACGAGGGGTAGCGGTACGGGTCGGCTTCGGCAGCCTCGCCAAGATCAATCTGCGGATAGGCACGGAGCAGCATCCGGATCGCCATGTTCCTGAGCTCTGGCCGGGTGCTGCGTGCGAGCCGATGCATGCCGCGGGACAGGAGGTGCTGGGGCACAATCTCCTGCAGCAGCGCAAATGCGCGATCAGTCGCGCCCGCGGCCGGCGCATCGCCCGCGGTCATCGCCTCGTCCCGTGCCGCGTGAGGACTCGCCCGTAGTCGCGCGCCAGCACGGCGGCATCGTGCGGCGCGCTCGAGTACGCCGCGATGCCGTCTGGCGCCACGAAAAAGATCCCTGCACCGTGCTCGACGGAGTATGCGTCTGGGCCCGGCGCCACCTTGGCGTATGGCACGCCGAAGCCGGCGGCGACAGTGGCCACGGCGGCGGGATCCCCTGTGGCCGCATGAAAGCTCGGGTCGAAGTGGCGGACATAGTCGGCGAGCAGCGCTGGCTGGTCGTGCTCGGGGTCCACGCTCACGAGGAGCACGCGCGGCTGCTGTCCGGTCGGCAGATCGGTGAGTGTCGCGCGTGTCTGCGCAAGTGTCGCGAGCGTGGTCGGACAGACGTCGGGGCAGCGGGTGAAGCCGAAGAACACCAGCGTCCACCCGCGCGTGAAGAATGCCGCATCGAGCGGTTGGCCGTCCTGGTCCAGAAGGGCGATCGTGGGGAGCGCGTGCGGTGGTACGAACTCGGTCGCGTGAGCCGGCGCCTCGGACAATCGACCCTGCCAGCCGCGAGCGACAATCGCGCCGACGGCAAACGCTACAATCGCGACGGCGCCGATCAGCAGAGGGCGTGCGGACATGCGGAGCAACGGGAAACCGGGACCTGGAGGGGGCGCGATTATCCCACATCGCCCACGCACCCTATGACCACCCGGGGCTTTGTGCGAGTCCCGCCGTGTGATGCGAATGTCGCGGACCTGATTCGCTTTGGCGCGGCGGAGTTCGAGCGCGCAGGCCTCGCGTACGGGCATGGGACGGAGACCGCAGTCGACGACGCGGCGGCGCTCGTCTTTCACGTGCTCGGGCTCGATCATGACAGGGCCGCCGAGGCTTACGGGACGCGGCCGAATGCGCGCGAGCGTGACGCGGTGCTCGCCACCTTCGCGGAGCGAATCAGCAGCCGCATGCCGGCGGCGTACCTGATGGGACAAATGTGGTTTGCCGGGCTCGAGTTCGAGGTTGATCCGCGGGTGATCGTGCCGCGGTCGCCGTTCGCCGAGCTGATACTGGCCGAGTTCCGCCCGTGGGTCGATCCCGCACGAGTCCAGCGCGTGCTCGACTTGGGCACCGGGTCCGGATGCATTGCCATCGCGTGCGCACGTGCCCTGCCCGAGAGCCACGTGGATGCGGTCGACATCTCGCTGCAGGCGCTCGAGCTCGCGCACCGCAACGTCCTACGGTACGACCTCGCCGATCGCGTGCAGCTGTTCGGGGGCGACCTGTACGAGCCGGTTGCGGGCCGCCGCTACGATATGATCGTTTCCAACCCGCCCTACGTGAGCGACGCCGAGATGGCCGAGTTGCCGCGCGAATATGCTCACGAGCCGGATCTCGCGCTGCGCGCAGGCGCCGATGGTCTCGATGTCGTGCGGCGCATCCTCGCCGGCGCAGCACGTCACCTCGAGGCGGACGGCACGCTATTCGTCGAGGTCGGCGACAGCGCTGCGCGGCTCGTCGCCGCGTATCCCGATCTGCCCTTCGTGTGGCTCGAGTTCGAGCATGGCGGCGGCGGTGTCTTCTTGCTGACGCGCGCCGAGCTCGAGGCGCGTCACACGGCCTTTGCAGTGACGGAGTGAGCATGTCGGGTAATTCATTCGGGCGCGCGTTTACGCTCACCACGTTCGGCGAAAGTCACGGCCCCGCGCTGGGCGGAGTCGTTGACGGTTGTCCGCCCGGCCTTCCGCTTGAAGAGGCGGACCTGCAGCGCGACGTCGATCGCCGCCGGCCAGGGACGTCCCGCTTCACCAGCCAGCGGCGCGAAACCGACCGCGTGCGGATCCTGTCCGGGGTATTCGAGGGCCGCACGACGGGAACTCCGATCGGCGTCGTCGTCGAGAACGAGGACCAGCGCTCATATGACTACGAGAAGATCCGCGACCGCTTCCGTCCGGGTCATGCCGATTACACCTATCAGCAGAAGTACGGAATGCGCGACCATCGTGGTGGCGGACGCTCTTCCGCGCGCGAGACGGTGATCCGCGTCGCGGGTGGTGCCATCGCGCGCAAGTACCTGCGCGAGCGGCTGGGGGTGACGATCCACGGCTGGCTGGCGCAGGCGGGCCCGCTCAGGTTTGCCCTCGCGAATCTCGATGCCGCGGACCGCAACCCGTTCTTTTGTCCCGACCCGTCGCGGATCGCGGAGCTGGAGGAGCTGATCAACCGGCTGCGGCGCGAGGGGGATTCGGTCGGTGCGCGTGTCACCGTGTGCGCCCGTGGCGTGCCTCAGGGTCTCGGCGAGCCCGTGTTCGGCCGACTCGATGCCGACCTTGCCTCGGCGATGATGGGGATCAACGCGGTCAAGGGCGTGGAGATCGGGGACGGGTTCGGTGTCGTCGAGCAGCGCGGCTCGCAGCATCGCGACGAGCTCACTCCCGCCGGCTTTCTGTCCAACCACGCCGGTGGCACCCTCGGCGGCATCAGTTCCGGCCAGGACATCATCGTCAGCCTCGCCCTCAAGCCCACCTCCAGCATCGTCCTGCCGGGTCGCACCATTGACGTGGCCGGACAGCCGGTCGAGGTCTCGACGACCGGTCGCCACGACCCCTGCGTGGGATTGCGCGCCGTACCGATCGCCGAGGCGATGCTTGCCCTCGTGCTCGTGGATCATTTTCTCCGGCACCGGGCGCAGAACTCCGACGTCCGCTCGCCGACCCCCGACATCACGCGTGCACGCTGAGGGCGGAACTGTGCACCGCGTCCGGACCGATCGGGCCGGGACACGCTACATATGTTGGCCAGCCCCGTCGACAGGTGGGCGTGGATGTAGCTGTCGGCTATAGTTATGTCTAATTTGAAGAAGTCACGTGAATAACCCCCGGTGCAGTGGCCGACCGCCCGGGAACACGATTGCGTGCGCGGGGAGCCCCGAATGAAGATTGCCGTTCGCCGTATTCTGTTGCTTGGCGCATTGCTGAGCCCGCCGGTGCTACATGCGCTCGGGCTGGGGGACATCCGTCTCAGGTCTTCGCTGAACCAGCCGTTCGATGCGGAGATCCAGCTCGTCGACGCGACCGCCGAGGATCTGGCGGCGCTCCGCGCCTCGATCGCCTCCAACGACACCTTTGCCCGGTACGGTCTCGATCGACCGGCCTACCTGTCCGAGTTCACCTTTGCCGTTGACCGCGACTCCAGCGGCCGGGAAGTCCTGCGTGTCACCTCGCCCAGGCCGGTGACCGAGCCGTTTGTCACCTTTCTCATCGACGCCAATTGGCCCCGCGGACGGTTGCTCCGTGAGTACACCGTGCTGCTCGACCCGCCGGTGTATGCACCGGGGCCGGCTGTCGCCGATGCGCCGGTAGCGACACCCCGGGCAACGACGGCCGCGCCGCGCCCGGCGCCGGCGGAGACATATGTGCCGCCGCCCGCCGAGGATCGCGCTCCCAGCACCAGCGCCGCTGAGGACCGCGCGCCTTCCAGCGGCAGGGCCGCGGCGCCCAGTATCGAGCCGGGCTCCACGTATCGGGTCCAGGCCAACGACACCCTCTGGCAGATCGCGAGTGGTGCATACCCGGGTACGCGCTCGGACGTGAATCGGGCCATGCTCGCCATCTACCAGGCGAACCAGCAGGCGTTCGACGGCAATATCAACGTCCTTCGGGCGGGCAGCGATCTGGCGATCCCGGACACCGCGGCAATGGGGCAGATCTCGGCCGGCGAGGCAGCAGCCGAGGTCTCGCGCCAGTACCGTCAATGGCGCGATGCGTCGGGCGGCGCGGATGCCGAGGGCAGGTTGCGGCTGGTGACACCGGAGCAGGGCAGCGCTGCGGCCTCGACCGCGGTTCCGTCCGCAACGGCTACCGCGCCGGGCGCGGCGTCAGGGGAGTTGCAGGCCCGCGTCCGGCAGCTCGAGGCCGAGCTGGCCGAGGCCCGCAGGCTGCTCGAAGTACGAAACGCCGAGCTCGCGAGTCTGCAGGGGCAGGCCGTGCCGACCGCGCCGGCCACGGAGCCCGCTACGCCTTCCGCGCCGGAAGCGACGGCCCCGGAGCCGGTGGCCGAGGCGCCGACGGACACGGCGCCGCTCGCCGAAGCTCCGGTGGCGGAGCCCGTGCCCGTCCCGGAGCCCGTGGCCGAGGAACCCGCGCCGGAACCGAAGGCGAAACCCGCGCCGGCGGCAGTAACCGAGCCTGAACCGTCGGTTCTCGATCGACTGATGGAGTACTGGTGGGCCCTGGCCGCGCTTGCCCTGTTTGCGCTGGCATTCGTGTTCTTGCGCCGCAGGCGGCAGCAGGCCGAGGGCCCGGACACATTCGACGAGGTGTTTACGCCGCGCGACACCGATCTGCGCTCGGTCAAGCTCGCGCCGCGCGAGGCGGACATCCTGGTCGAGGAGAAGCATCCGGTCGAGGTGCCGCCGCCAAGGCCGCGCCCCGTAGCGGGCGTGGCAGCGGCGGAGCCGGAAGCCGCACGCAAGCCCGCGTCGCTCGACGACACGCTGTCGAACGATTCGGCGGTGAGCATCGAGGCGGGCGACCCGTTGGCGGAAGCTGACTTCCACATGGCCTACGGTCTGTACGATCAGGCCGCCGATCTGGTCCAGCTTGCGATCAAGCGCGAGCCCCAGCGGCGCGATCTGCGGCTCAAGCTGCTCGAGATCTTCTTCGTCTGGGGCAACCGTGACCGGTTCCTCGAGGTTGCCCGCGAGATGCGTCCGGAGCGGACCAGCATGTCGGCAGGCGAGTGGGACAAGGTCCTTATCATGGGCAAGCAGATTGCCCCCGAGGAGCCGATGTTCGCCCAGGCCTCGGGCTCGGCAGCGATCAGCGTCGACATGGAGTTGGCCGCGACGCAGCAGCTCACCGATCTGGACTTCCTGGCCGAAGGGCCCGAATTCACCGAGACCGACATCGATCTCGACAGGCCCGACGCCGGTGCCGACCATGCGGGCATCGACTTCATACTCGACGAACCGCTGCGCGGCGCCGACCTCGCATCGCTAGCTCCGACGGTGGAGTCGCAGTTGTTCGACCCGTCGGCGGTAGAGCCGACCGAGGAAGTGGCACTCGAAAACCTCGGTCTCGAGGTCGACGAGCTTGGCAGCCTCGAAGACGCGGAGGATCTGCTTGCGCCATCCTCATCTGCCCAGGTCGAGGACACCGTCGAGCGACCGGCGCGGGCGGGTCTGCTCGAAGACACGGTCGAGCGGCCCGTGCGCCGCAACCAGGTCGAGGACACCGTCGAGCGACCGATGCGTCGCGCACAGACCGACGACACGGTCGAAACGTCCGGCGCATACCGCGGTGCGCCGTCCGCGCCCGCTGTCGACGATACGAACCGGCGACCCGCGATCAACCGAGGCGCGGCCGCCGCCGAGGAGGAGGAGGAGGACACCCTCAACCAGACCGGCATAACGCGCGGCAGGACCCAGACGCTCAAGATCGCGAAGGTCGACGAGACGGGCATCATGCCGCTTCTCGATCCTACAGGTGAGCTGCCAACCATCGAATCGACGGGGATTCAGCCGGGCGCGGGCGCCCGCGGAACGGGTTTCGCACCCGGTGACGAGCCGGCGACGATGAGCGAGGTCGGTACCAAGCTCGATCTGGCGCGCGCCTACATCGACATGGGCGACCCCGAGGGCGCTCGCAGCATCCTGGAGGAGGTCCTCCAGGAAGGCAGCAACACCCAGAAGCAGGAAGCCCAGCGCCTCATGTCGAGCCTGCCCTGAGGCGCCGCTGGTCCGGATAGCGCTGGGAATCGAGTACGACGGAACCGCGTTTGCCGGATGGCAGGCGCAGTCGCACGGGCGGAGCGTCCAGCAGGCGCTGGAACGCGCGTTGTCGGCCGTCGCGGATCATGCGGTTGAGGTGACCGCTGCGGGCCGCACCGACGCCGGCGTGCACGCCCTAATGCAGGTCGGGCATTTCGACAGCGCGGCGCCACGCGCCCCGCGCGCCTGGGTACTGGGATCGAACACCGAGCTGCCCGCCGAGATCTCCGTGCTTTGGGCAAGGTCCGTGCCTGAGCGGTTTCATGCGCGGTACAGCGCCTTGTCCCGCACTTATGTCTACCGGATCGTAAACCAGTCCTGCCGGCCGGCGCTCCTGCGGGGACAGGCATGCTGGGTGCGCCGGGCGCTCGACGCGGGTGCCATGCATTCGGCCGCGCAGGTCCTCCTCGGCGAGCATGACTTCTCGTCGTTCCGCGCGGCGGAATGTCAGTCCGCCTCGGCGGTGCGCCGGATGATGCACATCGCCGTTGAGCGCCGCGAGGCATCCGTGGTTATCACCGTGCGCGCCAACGCCTTCCTGCACCACATGGTCCGCAACATTGCCGGGGCGTTAATCGCGGTCGGCACCGAGCGCCGGCCCGGGGAGTGGATCGCCGAGCTGCTCGAGACACGCGATCGGCGCCGGGGAGGCGTCACCGCACCGCCACAGGGGCTGTATCTCACGCATGTCGAGTACCCCGCGGAATTCGGGATTCCGCCCGCGGACGCGGACGGTTCTTGTCGCGGCCTCGGCGGCGTATAGACTCGCGAGGCCACCGAGGAGCCATCGTGACCTGGTTCGAGAAGATCATGCCGTCCCGGATCAAGACCGAGCGCCGCACGCGCTCCGTACCGGAGGGTCTCTGGATCAAGTGCCCCGCCTGCGACGCGGTGCTCTACCGCGCCGAGCTCGACCGCAACCTGCACGTCTGTCCCAAGTGCAGCCACCACATGCGCATTGCCGCGCGCGACAGGCTTAGCCGGTTCCTGGACGAGAACTCGACGCGGGAGCTCGCCACCGAGATCGAGCCCGAGGATCCGCTCAAGTTCCGCGATAACAAGCGCTATCGCGATCGGCTGCAGGCGGCGCAGAAGCAGACGGGCGAGAAGGACGCACTGGTCGTCATGGCCGGCACACTGCAGGGGCTGCCGGTGGTGGCCTGTGCATTCGAGTTCCGCTTTCTCGGCGGTTCGATGGGCTCGGTGGTCGGTGAGCGTTTCGTGCGGGGCGCCGAACACTGCCTGGAGCAGCGCGCCTCGCTGGTGTCTTTCTCCTCCAGCGGCGGTGCACGTATGCAGGAAGGGCTGCTCTCGCTGCTGCAGATGAGCAAGACCAGCGCGGTCCTGACACGGATGGCCGAGGCGGGTCTGCCGTACATATCCGTGCTCACTGACCCCACGACGGGGGGCGTGTCCGCCAGTCTCGCCATGCTCGGTGATCTCAACCTTGCGGAGCCGCGCGCCCTGATCGGCTTTGCGGGGCCGCGTGTAATCGAACAGACAGTGCGCGAAACGCTGCCCGAGGGGTTCCAGCGCAGCGAATTCCTGCTCGAGCACGGCGCCATCGACATGATCGTGGATCGTCGCGACATGCGCGATCGGATCGCGGCGGTGATCGCGCTCCTCACGCGCCAACCACGTCCGGAGGCCGTGGCGGAGCCCGCCTGAGATGCCGCGTCGGATGCGGTTCGACGGACTCGACGCCTGGCTCGACTGGCAACTAGGCCTGCATCCGCAACCGATCGAGCCCGGTCTCGAGCGGGTGGAGCGGGTCGCCCGGCGCACCGGCTGGTCGCCGCCCGACTGCCCGGTGATCACGATCGGTGGCACCAACGGCAAGGGCTCGTGCGTCGCGCTCGCCGATTCGATTCTCCGCGCAGGAGGTTACCGCACGGGCACCTTCACCTCGCCGCATCTCGTCTCCTATGTCGAGCGCATCCGTCTGCAGGGGCAGGCGGTGTCGGCTGCCTCGCTCGTCGTGTCGTTCGAGCGCATCGCTGATGCGCTCGGGCCGGATACGCTCACTTTCTTCGAGTTCAATACGCTGGCGGCGCTCCTCATCTTCGAGACGGCGGAGCCGGATGCGATCGTCCTCGAGGTAGGCATGGGCGGGCGGCTCGACGCGGTAAACATCGTCGACGCCGACGTGGCGGTTGTCGTTTCGCTTGGGATCGATCACGCGGAATGGCTGGGTGCGGATCTCGAGAGCATCGCGCGCGAGAAGGCAGGCATCTTTCGCGCCGGCCGACCGGCCGTGTATGGCGGTGAGGAGCCGCCTCCAGACTCGCTGATCGAGGCGGCGCACGCCGAGGGTGCGCTGCTCAGGATCCGCGGGCGCGACTTCCGCGAAGTTCGGCGAGCCACGGGTCGCTGGGACCTCGTGTTAGGGAAGCAGGAGGCGGCCGAAAGACTCGCCGACCTGCCGGCCCCGGCGCTTGCGGGAATCGCGCAGATCGGCAACGCAGCAACGACGATCACGGCAATTCGCGAGCTGCAATCGCGTCTGCCGCTCACCGTTGACGCAATCGCACGCGGTCTCGAACGCGTCGCGCTGCCTGGCCGATTCGAGAGGATCGCCGATCGTGATGTGGAGTGGATCCTCGATGTAGCACACAACCCCGCGGCGGCACGGGTGCTCGCCGCAAGCCTGCGCGCCACTCGGGGTCGCGGCCGGACGATTGCCGTCTGCGGGATGCTGGCGGACAAGGACGTGCCCGGGGTGCTCGCTGAACTGCGCGGATGCGTCGACACATGGATCGCGGCGACGACCGAGGGTCCGCGCGGTCTCGACGGCATCGAGCTCGCCCGGCGCGCAAGTACGGTCAACCTCGACCTGCATCCGGGTGGCGGGATCGGCGAGGCGATGCACTTCGCGCGCAGTCGCGTCCGCGAAGGAGACCGAATCGTGGTCTTCGGTTCCTTCCACACCGTCGGACCCGCGCTCGAAGAGCTCGCACGCGCGGGCGTCGTCGCCACACACGGATGACTATAATCCGCGCCATGGATCGATCATTGAAAGCGCGCCTGATCGGTGCGAGCGTGCTGGTGCTCGTCGTGGTACTGGTGGTTCCCGAGCTACTGTCCGGTCGCAAGGCCGCGACCACCGAGACAACGGGTGCGGCCGACACTACGTTGAACAATGGCCCGACGCGCACCTACACCATCGAGCTCGGCAAGGCCGGATCCCCGGCGGCTGCCGATGCGAACCTGCCGCGTCCATACACGCCCGAGTCCTCGCCGCTCGCGTCCGAGCGGCCGGCCCGCGCTCAGGCGTCTCCGTCGGACCGCGACGACACTGCAGCGGCGCGGCCGCCGGTAGTGTCGACGGCCGCGCGCGAAGCGGCTGCGCCACGCGAGACCAAGCCTGCGACAGCCGCGTCGGAGCGCGGCTCCGATCGGACTGACCCCGTTGCCGGCGCCGCAAGCGCACCGGCGGAGGTAGAACCACCGGCGGCATCCGTCAACGCCCGACCCTCGCGCGGCACATGGTCCGTGCAGGTTGGCGCGTTCGGGTCGGCCGAGTCGGCGCGGAAGCTTGTCGAGCAGCTCGAAGCCGATGGCTTTGCCGCCTATGTCTCGCCCATCGCGCGCAACGGCAAGCCCCTGCATCGTGTACGAGTCGGTCCCGAGTCCGCGCGCGCGGCTGCGGACGCGCTTGCCGGCCGCCTGAAAGCGCGCGGCCTGCCGGTCTCACTCGTCGCCAACGATTGAGTTGTGCGGCGCAGACCGTACGAGCTTTCGACTGTCGCGCGTCCTGGCGCGGGCCACTCTGGTAAGATTCGCGGCCTCCGACGACGTGCGATCGAAATGGCAGCCGCATGACCGCAGTGGACTACATACTGATCGCAGTCATTCTCCTCTCGATAGTCTTCGGCGCCGTACGCGGTTTCCTCCGCGAATCGATCGCATTGCTTGCGTGGCTGGTCGGTCTGTGGGTCGCATGGAAGTATTCCGGTCTGCTGGAACCACATCTCGGCGGCGCGCTGGCCCATACGGCGCTCCAGGTCTGGGTAGCACGCGGTATCCTCCTGCTCGCGGTCGTCATCGTGGGTTGGCTGCTCGCTGGTCTGCTGAGTTACCTGGTGCAGCGCTCGGGTTTGAGCCTGGGACTCGACCGCATGCTCGGTTCGGTGTTCGGGCTGGTGCGCGGCGCCGTGATCGCCGGGTTCGCGGTAATGCTCGGGCAGGCCGCGAAGCTCGACTCGGAGTCCTGGTGGAAACGCTCGACCCTGATGCCCGCGGGAATCGAGATGGCGGGTATCCTTCGCAGCTACGTCGAGACTGGCAGGCAGATGGTCGACGCCGCGGTTGAGGAGACCTGAGAAACATGTGCGGCATCGTCGGCATCGTCAGTCACAGCCCGGTCAACCAGCAGCTCTATGATGCACTTACGGTGCTGCAGCATCGCGGCCAGGATGCCGCGGGCATCATGACCGCACACGAGGGCGCGCTCTTCCTGCGCAAGGAAAACGGCCTGGTCCGCGACGTGTTCCAGCAGAAACACATGCTGCGGCTCAAGGGCAACATGGGCGTAGGGCACGTCCGCTATCCCACGGCGGGATGCGACAGCTCGGACGAGGCGCAGCCCTTCTATGTCAACTCACCGTACGGCATCTGCCTCGCGCATAACGGCAACCTCACCAACGCCGCCGAGCTGTCCGAGGTGCTCGTGCGCGAGGATCTCAGGCATCTGAACACCAGCTCCGACTCCGAGGTACTGCTCAACGTCCTCGCCAGCGAGATGCAGCGCTTCGGGACGCCACGCGCGTCCGCCGACGACATCTTCGCGGTCGTGAGCGCGGTGTACCGACGCTGCCGCGGAGCGTACGCGGTTGTCGCGATGATTCTTGGTCATGGCGTGCTCGGTTTCCGCGACCCGCACGGAATACGGCCGCTGGTGATCGGCAGCCGGGATGGCCCCCGCGGCCGCGAGCACATGCTGGCCTCGGAGAGCGTCGCGCTCGACATGCTGGGCTTCGAGCTGCTGCGTGACGTAGGGCCCGGCGAAGCCGTGTTCATCGACGAACAGGGCAGGCTTTACGCGCAGCAATGCGTCGAGTCCCCGCGCCACACGCCGTGCATCTTCGAGTACGTGTATTTTTCGCGCCCCGACTCGATCATCGACAACATCTCGGTCTACAAGGCGCGGCTGCGGATGGGCGAGCTGCTGGCCGAGAAGATCCGGCGGGTGCGACCGGAACACGGCATCGACGTCGTGATCCCGATACCCGACACCAGCCGAACCAGCGCGCTGCAGGTCGCGCAGCTGCTTGGCGCGAAGTACCGCGAGGGCTTCATCAAGAACCGCTACATCGGTCGTACCTTCATCATGCCCGGCCATGACCTGCGTACGCGCTCGGTGCGAAGCAAGTTGAACGCGATCGGCCTGGAGTTCAAGGGCAAGACCGTGCTGCTGGTCGACGACTCGATCGTGCGCGGCACGACCTCCGCGCAGATCATCGATCTCGCACGCGAGGCCGGCGCGCGCCAGGTGTTCTTCGCCTCTGCCGCTCCGCCGGTCCGTTATCCGAACGTGTACGGCATCGACATGCCGGCCGCCTCGGAACTCGTCGCGGCCGGTCGCAGCGACGAGGAGGTGGCGAATATCATCGGTGCCGACTGGCTCATCTATCAGGATCTCGACGACCTCGTACGCGCCGTCAAGCACCACGATGCGGTGGTGACCGAGTTTGACACCTCCTGTTTCTCGGGTGAATACGTCACGGGCGACGTGACACCGGAATACCTGGCGCGCGTGGAGTCCGAGCGATCGGACCAGGCCAAGGCGCGCAAGCGTGGCCGTGGCTCGCTCAAGGCCGTCGGGAGCGTCTGAGCGGCCACCGGCGATCGCCCGGCGGTCGGTCTCTCCGCAGCAGCGGCGGCCGTCTGGGAGCCGTTCACTGCTGCTGGAGTGCTTTCGAGAGGCGCTGTGCGCCGTTGATGGGCGCCGCTGCGTGAGACGACAGCTCGATCGCGAAGCGCTGGACGGACGATGGCACGTCGTCGCCATCGGAAAGGCCGCGGGCGCCATGGCGGCGGGCGCCGCCGATGTTCTCGGCGAACGGGTAGCGGGGGCGCTGTTGGTGACCGTACCGGGTGCTGTGTCGATGATCGACGTTCTGCAGAATGCGCGCGTTCGTGTGATCGAATCGGCGCATCCGCGCCCCGATGCCCGGAGCCTCATGGCCGGCCTCGCGGTCGTCGAGTTCGTCCAGGGCCTGCGGCGAAACGCGCGCATCCTCTGGCTGATTTCGGGTGGGGCCTCGAGCCTGGTCGAGGTGCCGTCGCCGGGAATCACACTGGAGGAGTTGCAGCGCGTAAACAGCTGGCTGCTGGGGTCCGGGCTCGGAATCGCTTCGATCAACGCCGTGCGCAGGCGCCTCTCGCGTCTGAAGGGCGGAGGGCTGGCCGCGCTCGCCGCACCGCGGCCCGGGCTCGCGCTCATGATCTCGGATGTACCGGGTGACGATCCCGCCGTAATCGGCTCAGGTCTGCTGCATCGCTCGCCCCGCGAGAACCGGATGCCGAATGCGCTGCCGGTCGAAGTCGCCGACGTACTTGCGCGCTGCCCGGTGTCCCAGGACCGTGCGCCGCCGCCGCGGGTGGCGTCGCGGATCGTCGCGGCCAACCGTCATGCCCGCGTGGCGGCACGCCACCGCGCCCGAAGCTGCGGACGGCTCGCGGTGCGCTCCGGGCGCGGCGAATTCTCGGGCAACGCGGCCGATCTCGGCCGAACCTTCGCGCGGCGCATCGCCGCCGCCGCGCCGGGCACGTTCTGGATCTGGGGCGGCGAATCGAGCGTCATCCTGCCTCCCAATCCGGGCCGCGGCGGACGCAACCAGCAGCTTGCGCTTGCCGCTGCGCTCGCGATGGCGGGCGAGACAGGACTCACGCTGCTCGCTGCGGGGACCGACGGGATCGACGGCAGCAGCGACGATGCAGGCGCAATCGTTGACGACTCGACCTGCGCGCGCGGAGCGGCCGCCGGTCTCGATGGGCCCGCGCACCTCCTGCGCGCGGATTCCGGCACCTACCTGGAGGAATGCGGCGATCTGCTGCATACCGGCCCCACCGATACCAACGTCGGTGACCTGGTTCTCGGGCTCAGGGATACGACACGATGACACTGCGCGTGCTCATCGTCAGTGACCGTCCCGAGTACCGTCAGCTCCTGGCACATCACGTGACCCTCGAATGGGCGGACGCACTGCCGGCGGAATACGAGCCCGCGACGCGCGGACGCTTGCGAGCCGCGTTCACCGGCTCGGCGTACGACGTCGTGCTGCTCGACCACGACGTCGAGGAGGAACGCGGTCTCGAGTGGCTGGTCAACCTGCGGCTGCGGCCGGGGTTTCCGCCGATCGTCTATTTCGGGCCGACCGACCACGCGGAGCTGGAGCTGCGGGCATCGTCCGCCGGGGCGCTGCGCGTACTGCCGCGCACCGACTTCGAGCACGAGCAGCTCGCCGAGGCCCTGCGCGAGGTCGTCGGCCGGCAGCACAATGTGCTGCACGAGGCGAGCCGCGCGGCACGCGCGCCGACGCCTCCGGATCGCTTCGGCTCGGTGCGTGTGCGTGGTTACCGCTGTCTGCAGCGCATCGCCGTCGGCGGTTCATCGAGCGTCTACCTCGCCGAGCTTCCTAAAACCGGCGAGCAGCGTGTGCTCAAGATCTTCAGGCAGGTCCCCGACATCGTCGAGGGTGGCGACACCTTCGACCGCTTCCTGCGCGAGTATCACCTGGTAGCGCATCTCGACCACCCCAACATCGCGCGCATCTACGACATCGGGGTGGCCGACGATCACGTATTTCTCGCGATGGAGTACTTCCCGGGTGGTGACCTCCGGCAGCGGATGGGTCAGTCCTTGCCGTGGCGCGAGGCGCTCGGGTTCCTGCGCCAGATGGCCGGTGCGCTCGGCGCGCTGCATGCGGTCGGCGTCCTGCACCGGGACGTCAAGCCCGGCAACGTGATGCTGCGTGAGGACGGCAGCGCCGCTTTCATCGACTTCGGTCTGGCGCGTCAGCTCGGGCTCGAGAGCGACATCACGGCGACCGGTGTTATCTTCGGAACGCCGCACTACATGAGCCCGGAGCAGGGGCACGGCAAGCCGCTCGACGAGCGCAGCGACCTTTACAGCCTTGGGATCGTGCTGCACGAGCTCCTTACCGGGGAGAAACCGTATGTCGCGGAGACCGCGATGGGCGTGATCTACTGTCATGCGAACGCGCCTATACCGAGCCTGCCACCGAGGCTCGGGCACGTGCAGCCGCTGCTCGACGCGCTGCTTGCAAAGGACCCTGCCGAACGACCGTCCGCGGCCGCTGAGATCGTCGCGCTGATCGACGAGCTGCTGGCGGGCGTCGCAGCCTAACGCGGCAGCACGCGGAGTTCCGCGCCGGACGAGCTCCAGTCGAGCACGCTGCCGGACCTGTGCCAGTCGCCGAGCACGATGCGCCGTACCGGCGCTCCATCGATGTCGAGCCGATGCACCGCTGGACGATGCGTATGACCGTGGATCAGCGTGTGAACCCGTGAGCGACGGAATGCGTCCCGGACCGCCATGTCATTAACGTCCATGATTGCCGGCGCGGTCGCGGTCGTGTGCATGCGGCTTCCGGCGCGCAGTCGTCCGGCCAGCCGCTCGCGCTGTTCCAGGCTCAGGTGCCGAAAAATCCACCGCACGAGCGGATTGCGCACGATCCGACGCAGCCGCTGATAGCTCACGTCGTCGGTGCAGAGCACGTCACCGTGCATCAGCAGCACGCGCTCGCCGTCGAGCTCGACGATCGTGCCGTCGGCAAGCAGCCGGCAGCCGGTGTCGCGGCAGAACCGGTCGCCCAGCATGAAGTCGCGGTTGCCGTGCATTACGAAGCACGGCACACCGGAGGCGGTGAGCTCGCGCAGCGCCGCGAGCACCTCGCGCTTCGCGGGATCTGGGTCGTCGTCGCCGATCCAGACTTCGAACAGGTCACCCAGGATGTAGAGCGTGCTGGCGACGCGCGCCTCGCGCCGCAGAAACGCAATGAATTGCGTCGTGACGTCGGGCCATGCCGCGTCGAGGTGAAGATCAGAAACGAACAGGGTGCTCAATGGCGCGGCGAAAACCGTGATGCGGGCGTCGGCATGTTACGTTGCACGCCCGCGAAGGGCCAAGGGCATCGGCCCATGCGACTCTCGACTCCCACGACTCGAGGTGGTCCGGCGCGAGTTGGCGACTCGGAGCCGATTTTTTCTCTTCCGGTAAGATGCGTCACCATGATCGATGGTTCACCCGTTACGCGGTTCGCGCCCAGCCCTACCGGTCATCTGCATCTCGGCAATGCGCGGACGGCGATGTTCAGCTACCTCGCTGCACGCGGTGGCGATGGCCGTTTCGTGCTGCGTATCGAGGACACCGACGCCGCCCGCGACCAGCCGGCGCTCATCGAGCGGGTGCTGGGCGATCTGCGATGGCTCGGTCTCGACTGGGATGAGGGTCCGGACCGGGGCGGCCCGCATGCGCCGTACCTGCAGAGCGAGCGCGGCGCAGTCTACGAGGCGGCGATTGCGACACTGCGTGCAACCGGTCGGGTCTATCCATGCTTCTGCACGCCCGAAGAGCTGAGCCTCGCGCGACGCGCCCAGCTCGCGGCGGGTCGTCCCCCGCGTTACGCCGGGACCTGCGCGGCGCTTTGCGATGCCGAGGTTCACCGCCGTCGCGGCGAGGGTCGGACGAGCGCGCTTCGGTTCCGCGTGCCCCTGGGACGGACAATTTCTTTCGAGGACCGCATTCATGGACCGCAGCGGTTTGTGAGCGACGACATCGGCGATTTCGTGGTCGCGCGCGCCGACGGCAGCGCGTCGTTTTTTCTCAGTAATGCCGTCGACGACGCGCGGATGCAGGTCAACCTCGTGCTGCGTGGCGACGATCATCTGGCCAACACGCCGCGTCAGCTCCTGCTGCTCGAGGCGCTTGAGCTTGCGGCGCCCGCGTACGGGCACCTGCCGCTTCTGCTGGCGCCGTCAGGCGGAGCGCCTCTCTCGAAGCGCGACGGTGTCGGGGGGCTGCGTGAGCTGCGCGAGCAGGGCTATCTGTCCGCGGCCATCGCCAACTATCTGCTGCGGCTCGGGCATGCGGGTGTACCCGGTCACTGGCTCGATCCCGCGGAAATGCCACGGCATTTCCGCCTGGCAGCCGTCAGCCGGTCCGCGGCGCACTATGACGAGACGCAGTTGCGGCACTGGCAGCGCGAAGCCGTGCGCCACGCCTCGGTGGGAGTGCTCATGGACTGGCTCGGCAGCCGGCTCGCGCCGCTGGGCAACGATGCGCGTCGCGATCGCTTCGTCAGCGCGGTGCGTGGCAACCTTCTTTTCCCTGCGGATGCCGACGCACTGATCGGCGTGGTCTCGCCGGGCGAGATCGAACCCGGCGAACAGGCTGCGGCGACATTGGCCGATGCTGGACCGGAGTTCTTTGCGCAGGCCGCAGGGTCACTCGCGGCGGGCTCGGACTTCGCCGCCTGGACCCGCGCCATCGCGGGCGCGTCGGGGCGCCGTGGCGCCGCCCTCTATAGTCCACTCCGGGCGGCGCTGACCGGCAGTACGCACGGGCCCGAGCTCGCGCCTCTGGTCGAGCTGATGGGACCGGCGCTCGTGGCCGCCCGTCTGCGTGCGGCCGCGCGCCGCGCCACATCCAACTGATTCCAGACATTCGAGTCGTCGAGGCATGCTGCACATCCACAATTCAATGACCGGTCGCAAGGAGCCGTTCAAGCCGATCAGGCCTGGCGAGGTGCGGATGTACGTCTGCGGCATGACCGTCTACGACTACAGCCACATCGGACACGGCCGGATGATGATCGTGTTCGACTTGCTGCGCCGCCATCTCGCTGCGTCCGGGTATCGCGTCACCTTCGTGCGCAACATCACCGACATCGACGACAAGATCATCAAGCGGGCGGCCGAGAACGGTGAGCCGATGGCCGTGCTCACCGAGCGTTTCATCCGCGCGAACGAGGAGGACTTCGCGGCTCTCGGCGTGGCGCCCGCGGACCACGAGCCGCGGGCGACGCAGTACCTGCCGCAGATCGTCGACATGGTGGCGCGGCTCGTCGAGCGCGGGCACGCCTACGTGGGCGCCAAAGGCGACGTCTATTACTCGGTTGCGAGCTTCGCGCCCTATGGCCGTCTGTCGGGCAAGCGCCTCGAGGACCTGCGCGCAGGGGCGCGCGTCGAGATCGACGAGAGCAAGCGCGATCCGCTCGACTTCGTGCTGTGGAAGGCCGCGAAGCCCGGCGAGCCGAACTGGGAGTCTCCATGGGGGCCGGGACGGCCCGGCTGGCACATCGAGTGCTCGGCGATGTCGGTGGCGCTGCTCGGGCCGCATTTCGACATCCACGGC
>DATJKD010000026.1:0-2637 GCA_035491795.1 Steroidobacteraceae bacterium
CATGAAACCTGGCGCTCCGCGTTCTTTCGGCGCCCAGCTCAAGACCCTCCGCGAGGCGGCGGGCTTCACACAGAACGAGCTCGCGACGATCGCGGGCCTGTCGGTGCATGCGGTCAGCGCGCTGGAACGCGGACAGCGACGGCGGCCTCAGGTCGAGACCGTCCGTGCGCTGTCCGCGGCGCTCGACTTACCTGGTGCGACCCGTGATGTGCTCCTCGCGACCGCACGGGCATCTGCCGACAACTCGGCGCGGGATGAGTCGAGCCACGCGGCGCTGCCCCTCCCTCTCACGCCTCTTCTCGGCCGCGATGCTGACGTTCAGACGCTGCGTCACTGGCTCAGTGATCCGACCGCACGGCTCATCAGCCTCACCGGTCCAGGAGGAGTAGGAAAGACCCGTCTCGCCCTCGAGCTCGCGCGCGCGCAGGCGGTCGAGGGCACATCCCGTGTAATGTTCGTCGGGTTGGCCGCGGTTCGGAACGCGGCATTCGTGGCAGCCGCCATCGCCGAGGCGCTCGGCGTGTTGGACGCCACGACCGTGGACTTGCCGAGACGCGCGCAGGCTGCGTGCGCCGGGACGCCGACGTTGCTCGTGCTCGATAATTTCGAGCAGGTCCTGGATGCGGCGGCGCTGGTCGCCGATCTCCTGACCGCAGTCGCGCCGCTGCGGGTGCTGGCCACCAGCCGCGCCCCGCTGCGCGTGCGAGGAGAGCGGGAGTACGCGGTGGGACCACTCGCGCTGGACGTGAACGTCGAGGCAGCGTCGCCCGTCGATCTCGCGCGCTCCCCCGCGGTGCGGCTCTTCGTGGAGCGGGCTCGGGACGTGCAACCAGACTTTCGCCTCACGGCCGCCAACAGCCTTGCCGTGACCGCGATTTGTCGACGGCTCGATGCGTTGCCGCTTGCCCTCGAGCTGGCGGCCCCCTGGATCAAAGTGCTGACGGCCGAGGACCTGCTGCGCCGACTCACCCAGGATGTCCTGCTCGCGACCGCCGGTCCCCGTGATCTCCCCGAACGGCAGCGGACGATCAATGCGACGGTCGCGTGGAGCTATCAACTGCTGCCGCCGGACGAACAGCGAGCGTTCCGTCGCCTGGGCGTGCTGCCCGGGCGGTTTCCGATCGAGGCAGCGGCGGCGGTCCTGGGCGGGGACCAGGATGCTCCCTCCGAGAGCGACGAAGCCCTCCGCGCGCTTGCGGGCTTGATCGACAAGAGCCTGCTGCTGCGAGCCGAAACGTCTCTGGTGAAGCGTCCGCTGTATCAGATGCTGGAGACCGTGCGGGCGTTCGCGGCGCACGAGGTCACCGCATCGGGCGAGCGCGAGAACGCACTGGCCGGACTGGCCCGCTACTGCACGGCCGAAGCGGCGCGCGCGGCGGAAGAACTGTTCGGTTCTGCGCAGGCCGAATGGCTGGACCGCGTGCGCGACGATCTGGAGAGCTACCGCGCCGCGCTGACCTGGCTCATCGAACGCGGGCGGCCCGCCGAGGCGGCGAACATGGCGTGGGGGTTAATGTACTTCTGGGTGATCCGGGGACACGCGACCGAAGGCCTTCAGTGGTATGAGCAGGTTCTCGACCTGCCGTCGCTTCCGCCCGTTCCCGAGTCCAGAGCACTGGTTGGCGCGGCCATGATGTGGTACTCGCTGGGGGACCTCGCACGCACACCTGCCGGGCTCGCACGCGCGCTCGCGCTCGCTCATGATGCCGGCGACCAGGAAATGGTCGCGCAGGCGGAGCATCTGCTCGGACATGTCGAACACGCCATTGGCGACGCGGCCTCGGCACGCGCTCGATTCATGCGCAGTGTTGAAGGGTTTCGGGCACTGGCGATGCCTTGGGGAGTTGGGAATTCGCTGAACGGGATGGCAAAGGTCGCCCTGACGATGGGCAATGTCGCCGAGGCGGAAACGCTCCTCGATGAGGCCGCATCGGTGCTTCGGCACTCGTGCCCGTGGTTCCTGGCGCTGGTGTCGTTCCGTCGCGCCACGGTGGCGGTTCAGCGGGGGGACCCCGATGAGGCGGTTCGGTGGGCACGTGAAAGCCTCACGCTGTTTCGGCAGCTCAACGACAAGTTTGCGATCGTGTACGCGCTGGCGCCGCTTGCCGCCGCGGCGGTACTCATGGGAGACGACCTGTGGACGGCGCGTATCCTGGGCGCTCGCGACGCGGTGACGGACCGCACGGGGGCGACGGTCGTCGACAAATGGTTGCTCGCGCTGGGAGCGCAGGCGGAGCGGGAGGTAAGCGCACGGCTCGGCCCGGATCGGTGGGGCCGGGCGTATGCTGCAGGCCGTGTGACCTCGATCGATTCGCTGATCAAGGACATTGACACCGTTTTGCGAAGCCGCGCAGGTGCCTAGAATGCCGCGCGGTCGCGGTCCCCTCCTCACAAAACGCTGATCCAAACCGAAGCCGCGCGTGAACCAGGACCACGGCGCCAGACATCGACCGCGGTCCGCTCTCTGGACTCCGGGATTGCCGACGGTTAATCAGAACTTCGATGTCAGGCCAAAAGCTGGCTCGGAACTCGAGACGGTCGACTTCCGAGCCGGCGCTCGAGTTCTCGCGAATGCCACGATGAACAGGACGCCCAGCAGCAGGTCTGGCACCACCGGCCCGGTGTCTGCCACCGGGA
>DATJKD010000027.1:0-27569 GCA_035491795.1 Steroidobacteraceae bacterium
AGAGTTTCCAGCTTGAAGAGGATACGGCCGCCGGTTTCCATGTCGAGCGGCGTCGCCGCGAGCAGCGGAGTGCGCCGCGCGTGACCGAGCAGCCGGTCGCGGGCCGCCTCGATATCGGCGACCGTCGGCAGGCGGTTCATCGCACGGCCCGTTGAGCGCGGAAGCGGGCAGAGAGCAACATTGGCCGCGTGAGCGTACACCAAGATCTGGCGCCGGGCTGCGAACCCCTGTGTCATGGCTGCCGGCACCGCAGTCTCGACAGGGCGTCGAGCCATGCGCAGAAGCAGGGGTATCTCGCGCGGGCGCTCGCCGCCTGGTCCGATCGACTGCGACCGCTGCGCGCGGTGCCGGATGCGGCGCGCCTCGGTTACCGGCAGCGCGTAACCCTGAACGCGATATACGACGCTGCCACCGGATGGCGTTTCGGCCTTATGCGACGCGACGAGCTGATCGCGATACACGACTGCCCGGTGCACGACGAGCGGGTGCGGGCGCTTGTGCACCATCTCGCGGAGCGCCTGCCGGCACCGGACGTGCTGCCGCTTGCCTACCTTCAGGTCGCTGGGCGGCAGGCAACATTGATCGTCAAGGCACGCGAGGTTGCGGCGACCGTGCTCGACGCGGTGCTCGGCGATCTGGAGTCAACCGGGATCGAGGGACTGTGGCTACATCTGCATCCGTCCGCCGGACGGCGGCTCTTTGCGCGCTCCGGCTGGCGCCTCGTCTGGGGCGCCGGGGTGTCACGCGACGGGCTCGGACTCGTACACGGCCCGACGGCCTTCCTGCAGCCGCTGCCCGCGCTGCATCTCGAGGCGCTCGCGGCCGCCGCCGCGCATCTGCGCGTCGGGGAGGGCTCGAGCGTGCTCGATCTCTATTGCGGGCACGGCGCGACGCTCCGCCTCTGGACCGGAATGGGTGCACGAACGCTCGGGGTCGAGCTCTCGGGAGAGGCGGTGCGCGACGCCGCCCGGAACGCGCCGCACGCCGAGGTGCTCCGGGGCGCCTGCACGCAACGGCTGCCGCAGATCCGGGCATGGTGGAAGGAAGGCCGCGGAGAGCGGCTCACCTATGTCAACCCGCCACGCTCCGGGCTCGACGGCGAGGTCGCGCAGTCACTTGCGCGGGAGCTGCGGCCGGTGCGGATGGCGTACCTCTCCTGCAGCGCCGGCACGCTTGCCCGCGACCTGGATCTCCTCGAGAACGCGGGATACCGTATCGACGCGATCCTGCCATTCGACTTCTTTCCGCAGACCCATCACGTCGAGACGCTGGCGCTCGCGGGCCTCGCGGACTGATTGAGGCCGGTTCAGCGGTCGCGACGCTTGCCGTTCCCCCGCAGGAGGTCCTTGCGCGCAACGGCCAGCTCGCGCCGCCGGCTGTGGCTCACGCGCGGATAATGCAGGTGCAGCGAGGACATCGCATCGACGATCGCCGAGGATACGACCAGCCGCGTGAACCACTTGTTATCGGCCGGCACCACGAACCAGGGCGCATCGCTGGTGGCGGTGTTGCGGACCATCTGCTCGTAGGCCCGCATGTACTGGTTCCAGTGCGCGCGTTCGCGTACGTCACCCGCAACAAACTTCCAGTTCTTCTCCGGCTCATCGAGCCGCTCGAGAAATCGCTTTCGCTGTTCCTCGCGCGACACATGCAGGAAGAACTTGAGGATGACAGTCCCGTTTCGGGCCAGGTAGCGCTCGAAGTTTCGGATGTCCTCAAAACGCTCGTCCCAGATCCGCGGCGTCACGAGCTTCGGCGGGAGCTTCTGCGCGTCGAGCAGCTCATCGTGCACGCGCACGACGAGCACCTCCTCGTAGTAGGAACGGTTAAAGATCCCGATGCGGCCGCGTTCCGGCAGCGCGCGCAAGCAGCGCCACATGTAGTCATGGTCGAGCTCCTCCTGCGAGGGCGCCTTGAACGAGGTCACGTGGCAGCCCTGAGGGTTGATACCCGAGAAGACGTGCTTGATCGCGCTGTCCTTGCCCGCCGCATCCATCGCCTGGAAGATCAGCAGCAGCGACCATCGGTCCTGCGCGTAGAGCTTGTCCTGCAGGTCGGCGAGCTCCTTGACGCATTTCTTCAGATCGTCCTGCGCGCGGTCCTTGTCGTCCTTCGCGAACCACAGCGTGTCGTCCGGGTCTATCCGCGCGAGCGAAAAGCTTCGGCCGCTCGCGACGCGATACGGTGATATCAGGTCCGGGACGGATCGTCGCCTGGCGGGTTTGGTCCTCATCTGTTGATGACTATAGCCAATCGCCCGCGCCCGTGGGGCTGCTAGGATGCGCTCGCATGCCGGGAAAGGAATTGAGTCGACGGGTCCACGATGGACGGGTGGCGAGTATCCGTGCAAACGGTCTTGCGTTCGCCATCGCGGGATTCGCGCTGGCGGCCGCTGCTGCGGCCGACACAGCGCCCGCGATGCCTGCGTCGGCCGCACCGCAGGCCGTACGCCCACGCATCGGTCTGGCGCTGGGTGGAGGCGGCGCCAAGGGCGCCGCGCATGTCGGTGTGCTGTCGGTACTCGAAGAGCTGCGCGTTCCGATCGATTGCATCGTCGGTACGAGCATGGGCGCGCTGGTCGGGGGCACCTACGCATCGGGGCTGACCGCCGCGGAGGTCGCCGCCGCCATCCGCCGGATTTCCTTCCAGGAGGCGATCGGCTTCGAGGGCGAGCGCAGGCACCAGTCGATGCGCCGGAAGCTCGCAGGTGACATCTACAGTAATCGCTTCGAGTTCGGCATCCGCGACGACGGGCTCACGGCGCCCAGCGGCTTCATAAACACGCAGAACATTGAGCAGACGATCGGCCTGCTGGTGTCGCGCAGTCTCGGGGTTCGCGATTTCGACAAGCTGCCAATACCGTTCCGGGCCATCGCGACCGACATGCAGACCGGCGAGATGGTCGTGCTCGACTCGGGGGACCTGCCGCATGCGCTGCGCGCCAGTATGTCGATTCCCGGCATCTTCGCACCGGTGATCATCGACGGTCGCGTGCTCGGCGACGGCGGGCTGAGCCGGAACGTAGCGGTCGATATCGCCCGCGAGACCTGCGCCGACATCGTGATTGCGGTGTCTGTGCCCAACCCCGTTCCTACCGCCGAGGAGCTGCAGTCGCCGCTGACCATGGTCATGCGGACGATCGACGTGCTGGTGGGCGCGAATGAGCGCCAGCAGCTCGAGACACTCGCGCCGCACGATGTCTCCATCGTGGTTCACATGGGCGACATCACCAGCGGCGCGTTCGACCGGGCGAACGACGCGATACCGCTTGGCCGGACGGCGGCGCTCGCCTATCGCGAGCAGCTGTCGCGGCTCTCGGTCGGCGAGTCGGAGTACGCTGACTGGCGTACGGCTACCAGCCGCGGCGAGCGGGAGAGCGTGCAGCTCGCGGACGTGCAGGTACATGGCCTCGAGCGCGTGCAGCAGCGACATGTCATCGAGAAGCTAGGGGTGGAGGCGGGCTCGGTCGTCGACGAGCGGGAACTGAGCGACCGCATCAACCGACTCTTCGCGCTAGGGGAATTCGAACGCGCCGAGTTCGCGCTGCGCGGCGATGCATCGCGGCCGACGCTGGACGTGTTCCTGCGCGAGAAATCCTGGGGCCCGAACATCGTGCGGTTCGACGTCGGGCTGCAGATGGGCACCGACAGCAACACGGCGTTCGTCATTGGCGGGGATTACCTGCGGACCTGGATCAATCCACTCGGTGGGGAGGTCCACGGATCCCTTTACCTGGGGCGAACCAGTACAGCGGAGCTGTCTCTGTACCAGCCGCTCGATCATGCTGCCGACTATTTCGTGGAGCCCGGCGTCACGGCTCGTCGTTCGGTGGAAGACCTGTTCCTCGATGGTCAGGCGGTCGCCCGCTACGACTTCGAACGGGCCTACGGATTCCTAGATATCGGCCGTGTGCTTGGGACCCGAGCGGAGCTTCGGGCGGGGATCGTGTCGGGAATCCAGTCGGCGGATCGCGACATCGCGAACACCGCGCTTCCGGATGTGCCCACCGAGGGCTATGGCGGCTGGACGGGGCGATTCGTGTACGACACGCGGGATCGCGTGGATCTGCCCAGCCAGGGATGGCTCGGGCGCCTGAGCTATTTTCACTCGGACGAATCGCTGGGTTCCGAGACCGTGCCGGCGTACGAGAAACTCGACGCCCTTGTTGCCGGCTCCTATCACTTCGGCAGTCAGCTGGTGCACTGGCGCGCCGCGGGCGGAACCTCCTTCAACACGGCCTTGCCGGTCTACGACCTGTTCGTGCTCGGAGGACCGACCAGCTTCCCGGGCCTCAACCTTGGCGAGCTGCGCGGGGAGGATTACTGGCTGGGCTCGGCGATGTACATGCACAAGATCGCTGATCTGAGCAGCCTGTTCGGGCAGGCGCTGTACCTGGGCTTCGCGCTTACCGCTGGCGATATGCAGGGCCGCATCGACCAACTGCAGAAAGAACCACTGTATGCAGGCACGCTGATGCTCGGTGGGCGCACGCCGCTCGGCCCGTTGCGCCTGTCCATGTCGGTGACCACTGATGACGACTGGCAAGTGGTGCTCGGCATTGGCCGGCCGATCGAGGAGGGCGTAATTACCGACCCGGTGTGGTGATGTCCGACGGTGTTGTGATTCTCACTGGACGCCGGGCATCCAGACCTCAGCCGCCGATGGCCGAGCCGACCGCGGATAGCGGGTCATCCTGTGGCCGGCGCCCGACTCCAGGCGCGCGCTCGCAGCAGCGATCACGCTGTCGCACGCGCCGGTGGATAGCCAATGGAGCGCCGCCGCCGTGAGCCCTTCCAGCGGGTCGCCGGGCGACTCGGTGAGCGAGTCGGTCGCCGCACAGGCGAAGGTCATGGACGGCGCGAGCCCGTCGAAGAAATCTCCTTCGTCGAGTGCGTTGACCGTCTTGAACGTCACGAGCCGCATCCGGTCGTCGCAGCCGGCAAGATCGAATGCACTTTGACCGACCGGCTTGCCGAACGTGTCGGTGCCGACGATCGCTACTTCGACCCAGGGTCGGATCGTGTTGATGTTGAGCTCGCTCGCGGAGGCCGTCGCCTCGGTGGTGAGGAAGGCAATCCGCACCGGCGCGACCGACTGGAGCTGAGGGCTGAAGGTGCGCGTCGCGTTCGACCCAGGGTGCCTCGTGTTGAAGAGCGTTCGCGACATGACGTCCGAGGTGCTCCGCGCGCCGCCCAGCAGGTCGCCGAGCAGCTCGTAGGTCGTGATCAGACCCCCGCCGTTGTAGCGCAGGTCGACGATGAAATACTGGATCCCCTGCGCGCGGAACTCGGTGAACGCCGCTCGCAGCTGTTCGTCGGCGGTGGAGATATAGCTGCGCAGGCTGATGTAGCCCACGCCTGACGTGCCGGCGAGCGGCAGGATCCGCACGCCATCATCGTCGGGCACCGGGTCGATCGTGACCGTGCGCTTCGTCAGCGACACCTCGCGCGTCGCGGCGGACGCATCTGCAAGCCGCAATCCGCGCTGCAGGCCGGTCTCTGCAGGACCGAGCACGTCGCTGATAGTGTCGCCCGAGGCGAGCAGGTCGGCAGTTGAGACGAACCCGCTGCCGATGTCGACAGCGACGATCTCGTCGCCGCGCTCGATCCCGGCTTCGCTCGCCGGGCTCTGCTCGAAGACCTCGCTCACGAATACCCTCGGACCGGGGTCGGTGCGCGTGCGCAAGCCGAAGCCGATGAATTCTCCCTCGCCGAGCAGCGCACTGTCCTCGTCGCGCGTCGTGAGAAAGCTGAAGAAGCGATCCTTGCCCTGCGCACGGGCCGTGGCGGTGAGCTCGTCGAGGAGCTCCGCCGCGGTAGGAAACTGCGCCAGGTCGACGCTCGCGGGCAGCAAGTCGTCGAAGTAGTACCAGTCGCGCGTCGTGGCGAGCACCCACTCCTTCTGCGCGTTCACATGGCAGGCGTCGTTCCCGCCGCCGCCGCTGCAGGCGGCGGCTAGGACCCCCACGGCGAGCGCCAGCAGCACCGCCCGGCACAAGGAGCGAGATCGCCGGGAGTCTCCGACTTGCACCGGCGAAGTGTCACAAGCGCGCAGCGCGGAATGCCGCTGCAGGTGTCGACGCCGGCGTCGGGCGTTTTTACATATCATGGACATTCACTTCAGCGGGGTGAGCTAATGCACTGATTTAGAAGGGGATGCGAATAATGGCGTGGATCTTGCAAACCTTGAGATTACAAGAAAAGGAAGGTGCTGCAGCCGGTCTGGGGAGACCGGCGAGGCGGGCGGGTGACCATGATTGCGAAAGCGTTCGGGTTGGTACTGCTGGTCCTGGGACCGACGTCAGCGGCGTATCTTGCCGGGTATACGGATGTGTCGCAGTACTTCGCGCTCGGTGCCGTGCTCGCCATCAACCTGACCCTGCTCGCACGCCCGATTGCGCCGTTCGCCGCGCTGTTGCCGATGGCTTATGCGGCGGCAGCCGTGACTTCGGAGTCGACCGACGGTGTCGCCGCGCTGATCGTCGCGGTTGCGGCCGCGGTCGGCGCCGCGAGCTCGCAGGGGCTGCACCGCGGCCTGCTGTCGGTACTCGCGGCGGCGCTCATCGGGTCCTTCGAGCCGGCCGCGGGCCTGACTGTGTTCGAGCGTGCGGGCTCGATGCTCGCGGGCTGCGTTTACGGCGTCATCCTTGGCGTCACCCTGCTGCGCAACGTCGAGGTCGAAAGCCGCGCGGTGCATCCGCAGACGGCGCTGAGTTACGCGGTCCTGCTCGCGGTGCTCGTGCTGATCGCCTGGCTCGCGGCGCGCGTGGCCGATTTCGCGCACGGCTGGTGGCTGCCGCTCGCGACGGCCGCGATCGGTGAGCCCGCGCTCAACCGACCCCCGGGGCGCGCGGTGGCGCGCCTCGCCATGGCACTGCTCGCGACGCTGCTGCTCGTAGTGCTGATCCAGTCTCTCGACGTTCCGGCGTTGCGCGTGCTGCTGGTGGGCGCGCTGCTGCTCCTGATGCTCACCGTCGGCCGCCAGACCGCCGCGCTGCAGGCACTGCTCCTGACGCCCGCGGCGGTGCTGCTCGTACAGCACCGCAACCTCGAGGACTCGGTGATCGATTACCTGGGCACGGCCCTGGTCGCCTGCGCGATCGTGTTTGTCGCGACCCTGCTCGGCAAATGGGTGCTCTGGACCCTGCGGCCGGACGCGGGCCGCCTCGCAGCCTAGCCGCCGCTGCTACTTGTCCATCTCCTCCAGCAGCCCGACCAGGTCGTCGGCATGCTCTTCCTCCATCGCGAGGATGCCTTCGAGCATGCGCTTGGTGGTGGTGTCCTTGTCGCCGATGTAGTTGATCATCTCGCGATAGCTGTCGATCGCGATGCGCTCGGCGACGAGGTCCTCCTTGATCATGTCGATCAGGTCCTCTCCCTCGACGTATTCCGCGTGACTGCGCGAGGTGAGTCCTTCCGGATTCAGGTTGGGCTCGCCATTCAGCTGCACGATCCGCGCCGCGATCTGGTCGGCGTGCTGCTGCTCCTCGTTCGCGTGCTGCAGGAACTCGGCCTTGACCGCGTCCGCCGCGATCCCCTCGGCCATGAAATAGTGCCGCTTGTAGCGGAGTACGCAGACGATCTCCGTCGCCAGCGCCTCGTTGAGGAGCTTCACTACGGTCTCGCGGTCCGCGGTGTATCCGGGCGTGACCGCACCTTCCATGATGTGTTCGCGGGCGCGCCGCCGAAGCATCATGACGTCCGTCAGGAACGGCTTTTCAGGCGTCTTGACCATCGCGGAATCCTCCGTGCGCGTGCGCCATCAACAGGATGGGGTCGCCCGGAGCGTAGCACGCCGCTCGCGCCGTCCGGCATCGGACGGTGCCGACGCAACGGGTCGGCCGCCGGTCGGCGACGGAGGGCGCGAGTCACCGTATGCGTCCATCCGCTACAATTCACCGTTCATGCCAGCCACATCGAAGCGCAGTGCCGCCGCCCCCAGCGGCACCAGACAGAGACCGCCCGATGCGCCCCGCTAACGAGATTTCCGCGTCGGCGGCGCCGATCGAAACGGACGCCATCATCGTCGGTGCGGGTCCGTGCGGGCTGTTTCAGGTGTTTGAGCTCGGGCTGCTCGGCATCAAGGCGGACGTCGTCGACTCGCTCCAGCATCCGGGCGGTCAATGCACCGAGCTCTATCCCGACAAGCCGATCTACGACATCCCGGCGCTGCCGGTATGCGGCGCGCAGGAGCTCATCGATCGGCTGCTGCAGCAGATCAAGCCCTTCGAGCCGCGATTCCACCTCGGACAGGAAGTGGCCGAGCTTGCTCGTCGCGACGACGGCCGGTTCTTCGTGCGCACCGCGCTCGACACGACGTTTCTCGCCCGCACCGTGGTAATCGCGGCCGGCCTCGGCTCGTTCCAGCCGAAGAAACTCGCCGTCGAGGGTGCAGACCTGCTCGAAAACCGGCAACTGCACTACCGCGTACGCGACGCCGCGCGGTTTCACGGCCAGCGGCTCGTCATCTTCGGCGGCGGCGACTCGGCCCTCGACTGGGTGCTCGACTTCTGCGGCAAGGCCGCGAGTCTCGTTCACGTCCATCGCCGCACTGAGTTCCGCGCCGCGCCGGCGTCGGTGGCCCGGATGCGCGAGCTGGTTGCGGCCGGGCGGATGCAGTACGTGGAGGGCACGGCGGCCGCGCTCCGCATCGGAGAAGGTGGCCGGCTCGAGGGTGTCGAGGTCAAGCGCGCCGATGGCACCATGGCTGGGTTCGACGCCGACCACGTGCTCGCGTTCTTCGGGCTGCATCCGAAGCTCGGACCGATCGCCGAGTGGGGGCTCGATCTGGAAAAAAAGGCGATCCGGGTCGACACCGCGAAGTTCCAGACCACCGTGCCGGGAATATTCGCCATCGGCGACATCAACCACTACCCCGGCAAGAAGAAACTCATCCTGAGCGGGTTTCACGAGGCGGCGCTCGCTGCCTTTGCGATCGCCGAGCACCTGAATCCCGCGAAGAAAGTGCACCTGCAGTACACCACCACAAGCCCGATCATGCAGAAGCGACTCGGGGTTGCGGGCTAACCGGCCGCGATGAACGCGCTGCTGGCCGACCTGCTACGTCTGCTCGAGCTCGAGCGCATCGAGATCAACCTGTTTCGCGGCGCGAGCCGCGATATCGGGAGCGCGCAGGTATTCGGGGGTCAGGTCCTGGGACAGGCGCTGGTCGCCGCCAGCGCGACCGTCGACGGTCGGGACGCCCACTCGCTGCACGCCTATTTCCTGCGGCGCGGCGACTTCAAGGCGCCGATCGTCTACGAGGTCGACCGGAGCCGCGACGGCGGCAGCTTCTCGAGCCGCCGAGTTGTGGCGGTCCAGCACGGCCACCAGATCTTCCACATGTCCGCGTCCTTCCAGAAGCCGGAGCCTGGTCTCGATCACCAGCTTTCCGCACCCGTCGTACCGATGCCGGAATCGCTGCCGGATCATATGACAGCGTTGCGCAAGCGGCTCGACAGCCTGCCCCCCGAGCGGCGACGGGTATGGGAGTCGGAGCGGCCCTGGGAATTCCGCCTTGTCGAGCCTGTGCCGGACCAGCCGCAGCCGGCCGACAGCGTCCGCCATGTCTGGTTTCGGGTGACCCAGCGCTGCCCGGACGACCCGATTCTCCATCGCTGCCTGCTCGCGTATCTGTCGGACTTTCAGCTGCTCGAGACCGCGCTGCTGCCGCATGGCGTGTCGCACTTCGACGGACGACTCACCATCGCGAGCATCGACCACGCGATGTGGTTCCACCGCCCGGTTCGCATCGACGACTGGCTGCTCTATGTGCTCTCGAGCCCGAGCGCTTCCGGTTCGCGCGGTTTCGCAACCGGCCGGATCTACGATCGCGGCGGCGCACTGGTCGCAAGCGTCGCGCAGGAAGGCCTGATGCGCTGGCGCCCTCCGTCGGCTACTTGATCCCGAGCTCGAATCGCACCTTGCCGTCCTGGGCCGTGACCTTGTCGTTGCGTGCGAGAAAGACGCGATCCGGCGGCAGCTCGCCACCCGCGAGCAGCCCGGATTGGATCGCTTCGCCGCGCGCCTGACCCAGGCGCTGCAGCGCCAGCGGATCGACCTGAACCGCAGCGCGCGCCTGCTCCTCGAGCGCCTCGAGCGTCGCCGCCAGTTCCATGGCCCGGGCTTCCTTGCGCGAGGAGCCTTCGGGCGCCTGCGGCGGCGTTGCGATTTGCGGCGCGGTGCCAGTCAGTTTCTCGATGACGGTTGTGAGCACCGCGATCCGCTCCTTCGGCTCGAGCGTATCCAGTGAAGGCGGCGCCTCGTCGTCGCGCTTGATTCGTTTGATCTCGCGCGTTGCCGCGCTGATTTCGGCCGCGACCACCTGATCGACCAACGCGGGTCGATCGAGCTCCTCGACCACGCCGATCGGGACGTCGAGCTTGATCTCCGGCTTCTGCGCGAGACCCTTGGCCAGCGCGCTCATCTGTTCGGCGGCGGCCGGATCGAGCGTCGCCTCGCCCGGCGCGAACTGGACGAACTGTGCCTCCTCGGCCCCCTTGAAGAGCGAGCCGAGCAGGCGAAACGGCGCGGTCACAGCCTTGACCAGGATGTTCTTTATGATCTGCCACACGATCGGTCCAATCCGGAACTTCGGGTCGTCCAGGGTGCCGTTGACCGGTACGTTCAGATCGATTACGCCCTCGACGTCCTTGAGCAACGAGGTCGCGAGCTTGACCGGCAGCGGCACGGCTTCCTTGCTCTCGGTCGCCTCGCCCCATTCGAGCTGGTCGATGCGGATGTGATGTTTTGCTTCGAGCTTGCGATCCTCGATCAGGTACTGGAGGTCCGTCGTGAGCGAGCCCTTGGCGATGTTGTAACCGGCGAACCGCCCCGAATAGGGGTTGAAGATGGGCAGCGGGATGTTCTCAAACTTCATCCCGATGTTGGTGTGCCGGTCGAAGGCGAAGAACTGTACCTCGCCGGCGATCGTGACCGGCGAGAATTCCCCGACCTCGCCCTTGAGATCCACCTTGGCCGAGGAGTTGGGATCGGTCGAGAGACCGGTAAGCGTGCCGTCGAGGTCCTTGATGTCCGCCGCGAAGTTCGGCTGGATGAACTGATCGGAGAAGTTCATCTGGCCGGACTCGATCCGCACCTCGCGGATGCGTATCGGCCAGCCGGTCTCCACCAGGACTTCGCGCGGCGGCGGCGCGGCGGGCACCTTCTCCTTCTTGTCCTTACGCGCGCGTTGTGGCTGGCGCTTCTTTAACTCACTTTCGGCGGTCGCCTCTGCGGCCGTTGCCTTGCGCTCGGCCAACGCGGCCGCGGTGCCTTCGGGATCGAACACCGCGGCGACGTTGAGGACCTGGTCCGGGCTGATGCTCACCCGCGCATACGGCTTGCGCAGCACCGCACGATCGATCGACATCGAATCAGGTTGCATCGCGAAACGGAGCTTCCGCAGGTCCAGGCGCTCGAAATTGATGAAGTCCTCCTTGAGCGGATTGTCGATCGTACGGAAGCCCGTAACGCGCACGTCTCCGGCGAACGCAAGCTCCGGCTTCTTGCCCGACGGAGGGGAGATCGAGAACCTGCCCGTGGCCCGGGCCTGGCCGCGACGTATTGTCATGTCCGTCGCCTGGCCGACGTACGACTGAAACTTGCGCAGGTCCAGCTTGTCGAGCTGCACGTCGAGCTCGGCGGCGAATGGCTCGGGTATGAGCGTGCCTTCGGCCTTGATGGACGTCGTGTCATCGAGCGTTGCGCTCAAGGCCACTGGCACCGGTCGTGTCTGGTCCAGGGTGAGGTCCGTGATCTTCACCTGCACGGGTGCAAGCTCGAATTTCGCCGCCGGCGTGGTCGAGCGATCCTCGAATTCGATACTTGCGCCCTCGAGTTCGACGGCGGCCAGTTTGACCGTCCAGTCGTTGTCCGCGGAGCTTGCCGCCTGCGGCGGGTTGGTGTCCGTGGGCGCGGTGCTCACGGCCTCCTGGCCCGGAGCTCCTACGTCCCCTGCGGGTGTGGATCCCGCAAACAGGCGCTCGAGGTTTATCGCCCCGTCCTTGTCCATCCAGACCTGGGCGGACAGACCGGTCACGGCCACGCGGCCGATGCCAACCGTATTAGCCGGCATGGCCATTACGGTCTCCGAGACCACGACCCTCGGTATCTTGATCCAGTCCTCGTTTACGCCGCGCGCGCGCAGCGCGAGCTCGTCTATCTCGACCGTGGGCAACGTCAGGTCGAGCTCGGTGGCCGAGCCGAGCGCCATCCGGTACCGTCCGCCAAGGTCGATCGAGCCACTGGACAGGTCGTAGTTCAGCGCGTCAGAGAGGAACTCGCCGACCCCGGGCGCGCGCAGGTCTGCTATCGAGAACTCGCCTTCCGAGCTCACGATCGGGGCAAGCGCAATGTGGCCTTTCCAGTCGAACTGTTCCTGCGCCTGGCTGCGTGCGCTCAAACGGAAGTCACCGCCCTCGGGTGTGGTCCTGAAGGCCTGCAGGGCGAACGCGACGGGAGCGAACTTGCGCTCGAACGGCCGGCTGCGCGCCCGGTCCAGGAAATCGACGACGCCGTCGGTGACCGCCAGGTCAGCGATCCAGACCTTGGGAGGCGCGCCGTCCTCCCCTGCCTCTGGTGAGGTACGCGGCGCCAGGTCCGCGAGATTCATCGCTCCGTCCGGCCGGATCAACGCGCGGACGTACGGCGACTCGAGGTCGACCTCGCTGAAATAGAACGCCCGCTTCCAGAGCGACGACACCTCGAAGTCGACGAACAGACGCGCAAGGCCCAGCATCCGCTCGCCGTCCGCATCGGGGAACGCGATGTCGCGCGCCTCGAACTGCAGCTTGAACGGGTGGATGCGGATCTCGCCGAGAGTGAGCTCGCGCCCGTACTCCGCACGCACGTATTCGAACGCCTTATTACGGACGAACCCGGGCGCGACCTTGAACCCGAGCAGCGCGTACAGCCCTATCAGCGCCGCGATGATGGCAACGGCGATGACCAGCTTCGATTTCAGCAGTGCGCCCATCCTGGGCAACGAAGGTCAGCGTTCGTCGGCGAGCCAGCGATACACGAAGCCAGCGATCAGGGCACCGGCAATCGGTGCCACCCAGAAGAGCCAGAGCTGCGCGATCGCCCAGCCACCGACCATCAGCGCCGGCCCGGTGCTGCGCGCAGGGTTGACCGAGGTGTTTGTCACGGGAATGCTGATCAGGTGGATCAAAGTCAGGCCGAGGCCGATTGCGATCGGGGCGAACCCAGCCGGCGCGCGGCGATCCGTGGCGCCGAGGATGATCAGCAGGAACATCAGCGTCATCACGATCTCGGTGAGGACCCCAGCCTGCAGGCTGTAGGCGCCCGGAGAATGCGCGCCGTAGCCGTTCGAGGCGAGACCGCCCGCGACATCGAACCCGGCCTTGCCGGACGCGATCATGTAAAGCACGAAGGCGCCGGCGATCGCACCCAGCACCTGCGCCAGGACATAGGGCAGAACCTCGCCGACCGGGTGCCGCCCGCCGGCCCACAAACCGATCGTGACCGCGGGATTCAGATGGCAGCCGGAGATGTGGCCGATCGCATAGGCCATAGTCAGGACGGTGAGACCGAAGGCCAATGACACCCCGGCGAGACCGATGCCGACCTCGGGAAACGCAGCGGCGAGCACGGCGCTCCCGCAGCCTCCGAGCACCAGCCAGAACGTCCCGATGAACTCGGCCACCAGCTTCTTTGACATGGGCACGTTGTTCTCCCTAGTCCGGCAGTACCTTCCCCGGATTCATGATGCCACGCGGATCGATGGTTTGTTTGAGCGCCCGCATCAGCTCGAGGTCGACCGCGCCCTTGTAGCGCGCGAGCTCGCGACGCTTGAGCTGTCCGATCCCGTGCTCCGCGCTGATGCTGCCGCGGAACTCGCGGACCTCCGAATAGACGGCCTCGGCGATGGCATTGCCGAGCGCAAGAAAATCCTCCGGCCGGCCGCCCACTGGCTGGGTCACGTTGAAATGGAGGTTGCCGTCGCCGACGTGCCCGTAAACGAGCATGCGTCCGGCGGGTACGATCGCCAACACGGCCGCGGTTGCCCGAGTCACGAACTCGGGTAGCTGCGCGACCGGTACCGAAACATCGTGCTTGATGCTGGCACCCTCCCGCCGCTGGGCCTCAGGCACGGACTCGCGGACGCGCCACAGCGCGTCGCGCTGCGCAACGGATTCGGCAAGCACCGCATCGCGCACGCCGCCGTCGCTCATCGCCGCGCCGAGCGCGTCCTCGAGGAGCGTGCGCAGGCCCGGGTCCTCGCGGGCCGAAGCGATCTCACACAGCACGTACCAGTCGTGCGTCTCCCCGAAGGGGTCTCGGCATCCCGGCACGTGCCGCGCCGTGAGCTCGATCCCGAGACGTGGCAGCAGCTCGAAGCTCGTGACCGCGTCGCCGGTCGCCTCACGAAGGCGACCGAGCAGCGCGACCGCCGCGGCGACACTCTCGACCGCGACAAAGGCGGTGGCCACCGTCCGCGGCACGGGAAAGAGCTTGAGGCTCGCGGCGGTGATGATGCCAAGCGTGCCTTCGGCGCCGATGAACAGGTGTCGCAGGTCGTAGCCCGTGTTGTCCTTGCGCAGGCTCTTGAGCCCGTCAAGTACGCGACCGTCGGGCAGGACCACCTCGAGTCCGAGCACCAGCTCGCGGGCGACCCCATACCGCAGCGCCGCGAGTCCGCCGGCGTTGGTCGCGAGGTTGCCGCCGATCTGGCAGCTGCCCTCGGAGCCGAGCGACAACGGGAAGTAGCGCCCAGCCTGCGCCGCGTCCCGCTGCACATCCGCCAGCACGCAACCGGCTTCAGCGGTGATCGAGAAATTCGCGGCGTCGACCTCGCGCACCCGATTCATACGCGCCAGCGCAAGCACGATCTGCCGTCCGGAGGAGTCCGGTGTCGCGCCACCGCAGTAGCTCGTGTTCCCGCCGTGAGGCACTACGCCGACCGCGGCGTCGTTGCAGATCGCGAGCACAGTTGCGACCTCGTCCGTCGAGCGGGGCAGCACGACCAGCCGGGTCACGCCGCGAAAGAGCCCGCGGAAATCACCGAGATATGGCTCGATCGCGTCGGGCGTCTCCAGACAGGCGTCGCGCCCGAGCGCCGCGCGGATCCGGTCGACGACGCTGTCGAGGCCGGTATCTATGCAGGCACCGACAGCCGGCACTGTGGCTTGGTCAGCAGCAACTGCAGATCGCCCATCTGGCGCTCGCGGCAGCCGCCCTCGCAGTAGCTCAGGTAGAAATCCCACATGCGGACGAACGCATCTGGATAACCGAGCCTGCGCACGTCGGGCAGGCGTGCGAAGAAATTCTCGCGCCAGGTCTTGAGCGTCGTCGCATAGTGCGGCCCGATGTCCTCCATGTGAAAGACTTTCATGTCGGTCACGCGGCGCACGGAATCCGCGATCACCGACACCGAGGGCAGGAAGCTGCCTGGGAAGATGAATCGCTGGATAAAGTCCATGCCGCGGGCCGCCGACTCGTAGAGCTGGTCGCGGATCGTGATCGCCTGCAGCAGCATTGCGCCGTTCGGCTTCAGGAGCCGCGAGCACTGCGCGATGTAGGCGTCGAGATAGTGTCGCCCGACCGCCTCGATCATTTCCACCGAGACCATCTTGTCGAACTGCCCGCGCAGGTCGCGGTAGTCGTCCATCAGCAGCGTGATACGGTCGCTCAGCCCCGCGGCGCGGATCTTCTCCGCGACCCAGTGATGCTGCTCCTTCGAGATCGTGGTTGTCGTGACCCGGCAGCCGTATTTCTGCGCCGCGTGAATCGCGAGCCCGCCCCACCCGGCGCCGATCTCGACCAGGTGATCGTCGGGCTTGAGCTCGAGCTTGCGGCAGATGCGCTCGAACTTGGCGAGCTGCGCCTCGTCGAGCGTCGAGTCCTCGCGCTCGAAGATGCCGCAGGAGTAGGCCATCGTCCGGCCGAGAAAGAGCGCAAAGAGGTCGTTGCCCAGGTCGTAATGCGCGGCGATGTTGCGCCGGCTGCCTTCCGGACTGTTCCGATTCAGGGCATGCAGGATCCGCCGTAGCGGGGCGGTCGCGATCGACGAGCCACTTTCGATGGCGTTCAGCACCGGCCGGTTGCGGATAAAGATCCGCACCAGGGAGGTGAGGTCGTCGCTTCGCCAGTGGCCACGCATGTACGCCTCGCCCGCACCAGTCGACCCACCGAAGGCCACGTCCGCGTGAGTCTGCGGATGCAGGATCTCGATGGTTGCGTGCAGGTCGAAGTCCGCGCTCCGCTTGCCGAATCGCCGGCGGTCTGCGCCCTCGATGACCGTCACCTCGCCGTGCGTGAGTCCGGCGAGCTTGCCGAGAAACAACCGGCGGCCGAGCCGCTGCAGCCAGGAATCGGTCGCTGGCTCGGCGCCTGCGAGCTCGGCGGGGACGATTGTGGGTTTCATGGCGGACTCCGGGGGAATACCAGAATCGGGTTACCACCGAAAAGGCTCGGGTCTCGTCGCGCGGGTGTCAAGCCCCGCCGTGCTCGAGGCCTCATAAGAAAAAAGGCCGCGCCCGTCCGGGCGCGGCCTTCAGGTGTTCAACCCGACCGGCGCTCAGGCTGTCTGGCCGGAGAGCGCCGCGATCCGCTCCTCGAGCGGCGGGTGTGACATAAAGAGGCGCTTGAGGCCGGCGCCCCCGCCCCCGGCGATGCCGAAGGCGGCCATCTTGTCGGGCAGCGGACCGGGATGGCGCTCCCTCAGGCGCTCGAGTGCGCCGATCATGTGCTGCCGGCCCGCGAGCCGGGCGCCGCCCGCGTCGGCGCGGAACTCGCGCTGGCGGGAGAACCACATCACGATGATCGTGGCGAGAAGACCAAGCACCAGCTCGGCAACGATGGTCGTGATCCAGAACGCCGGGCCGTGGCCCTCCTCATTGCGAAACACGACACGGTCGACGGTGTGGCCGATGACCCTCGCCAGGAAGATGACGAAGGTGTTCACCACGCCCTGGATCAGCGCGAGCGTGACCATGTCGCCGTTCGCGACGTGGCTCACTTCGTGCGCGAGCACTGCCTCGGCCTCTTGCTGCGACATGCTCTTCAGCAACCCGGTGCTGACGGCGACCAGGGCGGCATCGCGCCGCGCCCCCGTGGCGAAGGCGTTCGGCTGCGGCGAATCGAACACGCCCACTTCCGGCATGCCGATACCGGCCTGTTGCGCCTGGTTGCGCACGGTATTGAGGAGCCAGCTCTCGGTGGCGTTCGCGGGCTGCGTGATGACGCGCACGCCCATCATGCGCTTGGCGGACCATTTCGAGATCGCGAGCGAAATGAACGACCCGGCAAACCCGAACACGGCCGCGAAGATCAGCAGCGCGCCGAGATTGAGACCGGTCCCGGATTCGTCGAGGATGCTCTCGATGCCGAGCAGCCGCAGCACGATGCCGAGCAGCACGACGATCGCGAGATTGGTGGCGAGGAAGAGCAGGATCCGTTTCATTCAGAAGACTCCGGTGGGATGCATGCCCGTGTTTGGGGCGGGAGTGTCGGATTCAAGCGCAGTGCCGACCGGTCATTCCCGGTCGCGGTATTCGTCGTCCTCGTCGTCGTAGTCCTCGTCCTCGTCGTCGTCGTCCCAGTCGTCGTCCTCATCGTCCTCCCAGTCCTCGTCATCGAGATCCTCATCGTCGCCTTCCTCGTCCTCCTCGTCATCATCGACCCAGCCCTCGGGCTCCTGCGCCTTTTCGAGGTCGAGCTCGTGCCAGGCGTCGAGGTCTAGCTCCTCGACTTCGCCATTCAGCCATTGCACGCGGACAATCGCATCGTCGGGATCGACGGCGACGACCTTGAAGTTCTCCTCACGCTCCAGGTCTTCGTACCATTGGCCCGGGGTCGGATCGAAATCACGGCTCACAAACGGTTCCTCGACAGACATCCCGGCACTGACGGCCGGTCGCAATCAACTATACGTGCCGCTCCGGACGGCAGGCAACCCGCTGCCGGCCCGTGGCAGCTGATGCCCTCAAGTAGAATGATGTCGTCGCCGCATCCGGACCGTCGCCTCGTGCATTCCTACCGCGCCCCGCTTCGTGACATCCGCTTCGTGGTGCACGAAGTGCTCGATTTCGAGGATCACTACCGATCCTTTGGACGCGACGATCTCAATCGCGAGTTGCTCGAGGGCATCCTCGAGGAGGGAGCGCGGTTTGCCGAGGACATCCTGGCGCCGACCAACCGGGTGGGCGACGAGCACGGCCTGGTGTTCGAAGCCGGGCGCGTGCGCACGCCGCCCGGGTTCAAGGAGGCCTACGATCGCTATTGCCGCGACGGCTGGATCACGATGACCCAGGATCCTCGCTGGGGCGGACAGGGGCTGCCCAGCGGCTTCGCGCTGGGGTTCAGCGAAATGCTGATCTCCGGGAACATGGCCTGGAAGATGTACTCGGGTTTGACCGAGAGCGCCGCGCACACGATCGCCGCGCACGCCAGCGAAGACCTGAAGGCGCGCTATTTGCCGAAGATGGTTGCGGGCGAGTGGACCGGCACGATGTGCCTGACCGAGGCTCACAGTGGCACGGACCTCGGGCTGCTGCGCACGCGGGCCGAGCCGCGCAGCGACGGGACCTTCGGGATCACCGGCACCAAGATCTTCATCAGCTGCGGCGAGCACGACCTGTCGCGCAATATCGTGCATCTCGTGCTTGCGCGGCTCACCGATGCGCCCGCAGGTACGCGGGGCATCAGCCTGTTCCTGGTGCCGAAGCTGCTGCCCGACGCCGCCGGCGAGCCAGGCCGGGCGAACGGCGTCACTTGCGGCTCGATCGAGCACAAGATGGGTATCCATGCCTCTCCAACCTGCGTCATGCATTTCAACGACGCGACAGGCTGGCTGGTCGGCAAGGAGAACGCAGGCCTCGCCTGCATGTTCACGATGATGAACCACGCGCGCCTCGGTGTGGGGCTGCAGGGGCAGGGTGTGTCCGAGCTCGCCTGGCAGACCTCGGTGGCTTATGCGCGGGAGCGTCGGCAGGGACGCTCCCTGAGCACCGTGCGCCCGTCCGGGGCGGCGGCCGACCCGATCATCGTGCACCCCGACGTGCGCCGGATGCTGCTCACGCAGAAGGCCTTCGTCGAGGGCGGGCGTCTGCTCGCGTTCCTGACGGGACGCGAGATGGACAGCGCGGAGCTCAATCCGGACGTCGAGGCCCGTCGTCGCTCCGAGGAGCTCATCGCCTTTCTCACCCCGATCGTCAAGGCGTTCCTGACCGACGCGGCGGTCGAAGTGGCAAGTCTTGCCGTACAGATCCACGGTGGCCATGGTTTTATCCGCGAGACGGGCGTCGAGCAGCTCCTGCGCGACGCGCGGATCACGCCCATCTACGAGGGCACGAACGGCATCCAGGCGCTCGATCTCCTCGGCCGCAAGGTGTTCGGCAGCGGCGGCAGGAGCCAGCAGGCCATGGCAGCACGCATCCGCGAGTCGATCGGGCGCTTCGGCGCCGCCCCGGAGCTCGCGCGCTTTGCCGCCGATCTCGCGCGCCGGCTCGACCGCTGGGATGCGCTCACCGAGATGCTGGCCGAGTCGGCGACGAAGAATGCCGACGAGATCGGCGCCGCCGCGGTCGATTACCTGCAGTACTCGGGGTATCTCTGCCTTGCCTGGTGCTGGCTGGTGGCGGCGGGTGTGGCGGCCCGCCGCATCCCGGAGGCGGGTACGGATGCGGACTTCTACCGTGCCAAGCTCGCCACCGCGCGGCACTACTTCGAGCGGCTGCTGCCGCGCGCCGATTCGCACGAGGCGGCAGCGCGCGCCGGCGCGGCGGGCCTGATGGCGCTGCCCGCCGAACACTTCGCCGTCATATGAGCGCCCCGGCGGAGCAGGGCGCGGAGCGGCTGCGCTCGGCGCGGCGAGTCGTCGTCAAGGTAGGTTCGGCGCTCCTGGTCGATGCGGCCACGGGGCGGCTCAACCGCGGCTGGCTTGCGGCGCTGGCCGAGGACCTCGCCGCCGGGCGTCGTGGGGGACAAGAGCTGGTCGTCGTTTCGTCCGGTGCGATCGCGCTCGGCCGCGGACCGTTGCAGCTGGCCGCGGGGCGGTTGCGGCTCGAGGAAAGCCAGGCGGCCGCGGCCGTCGGACAGATCCGCCTCGCGCACGCCTGGACGGAGGTGCTCGAGCAGACGGGACTCACGGTCGCGCAGGTGCTCCTGACCCTCGGGGACACCGAGCAGCGCCGGCGCTATCTCAACGCGCGCGGCACGCTCTTCACTCTGCTCCGGCTCGGCGCCGTGCCCGTGATCAACGAGAACGACACGGTCGCGACCGCCGAGATCCGCTACGGCGACAACGATCGCCTCGCGGCGCGTGTCGCGCAGATGCTGAGCGCGGATTGCCTGGTGCTGCTGTCGGACGTCGATGGTCTCTACAGCGCCGACCCGGCGCGCGACGCGGATGCGACCCTCATACAGCAGGTGGCGCGGATCACGCCGGAGATCGAGGCGATGGCCGGCGGCGTGAGCTCGGCGGTGGGCTCCGGCGGCATGGCGACCAAGCTCGCCGCCGCGAAGATATCCCTCGCGGCCGGTTGCCACATGTGCGTCGCGAACGGCCGCGAGACGCACCCGCTGCGCCGCATCGCCGAGGGAGCGCGCTGCACGTGGTTCGTCGCCGAGGCTTCACCCCTGACAGTGCGCAAGCAGTGGATCGCGGGCAGCCTGCAGCCGGTCGGCGAGCTGCACGTCGATGCGGGGGCGGTGCGCGCGCTCCGTGACGGGCGCAGCCTCCTCCCCGCCGGTGTCACAAAGGTCGGCGGTCGCTTCGATCGCGGCGATCCGGTGGTCGTGCGCGCGCCGGATGGCGCCGAGGTTGCGCGGGGCCTCTGCGCCTACTCGAACGGCGATGCGGAGCGGATACGCGGCCGGCGCAGCTCCGATCTGGAGGAACTGCTTGGATTTCGCGGGCGGGATGAGATGATCCATCGCGACGACTTGGTTCTCACCTGACCTGGATCCGAGACGGCTGCAGCAATGGCGAACGGCGATCTCACGGCGCTCATGACTCGCATCGGCGACGATGCGGCCGCGGCGGCTGGGGCGCTCTCCCGGGCAGGCAGAGCCGCCAAGGATGCAGCACTCCGTGCCGCGGCCGGCGAACTGCGGGCACGAAGCGGGCAGATTCTCTCCGACAACGCGGCCGATCTCGGCGACGCGCGCAACGCATCGGCCAGCGCGGCTTTGCTCGACCGCCTCGGGCTCGACGAGGCGCGCATCGAGGCCATGGCGCGGGGCCTCGAGGACATCGCCGCGCTGCCGGATCCGATCGGGACAGTGACCGCGGAGTGGCAACGCCCGAATGGCCTCGTGATCCAGCGCGTGCGCGTGCCGCTCGGCGTCATAGGCATCGTCTACGAGAGCCGGCCGAATGTGACCGCGGATGCGGGTGCGCTATGCCTCAAGTCCGGGAACGCTGCGATCCTGCGCTGCGGGAGCGAGAGCGTCCGGTCGTCCACGGCGATCCACCGCTGTCTTGTCGCGGGACTCGCGGCCGCGGATCTGCCGGAAACGGCTGTCCAACTCGTGCCAACGACCGACCGCGCCGCGGTGGGACTCATGCTCGGCGGTCTCAATGGGCGCATCGACGTGCTGGTCCCGCGCGGCGGCAAGAGCCTGGTCGAGCGCGTGCGGCGCGAAGCCCGTGTGCCCGTCATCGGCCACCTCGAAGGTAACTGTCACGTCTATGTCGACCGGGCCGCGGATCTCGCGATGGCGCGTGCGATCGTCCGTAACTCGAAGCTCCGCCGCACGGGTGTGTGCGGCGCAGCCGAGACCTTGCTGATAGACGCCGGCTGCGCGGCGACGCACCTGGCGCCGATCGTGCGGGACCTCATAGACGCAGGCTGCGAAGTGCGCGGCGATCCACGGGTGTTAGCCGCCGACCCGCGGGTGCGGCCGGCGACCGAGGAGGACTGGCGGAGCGAGTATCTCGACGCCGTGATCGCGGCGCGGGTCGTCGACGGCGTGGATGCTGCGATCGCTCATATCGCGCGTTACGGTTCGGCACATACCGAGTCCATCGTCACGACCGATGTCGCTGCCGCCGAGCGCTTCCTGTCGCGCGTCGACAGCGCGATCGTGCTGCACAACGCCTCGACGCAGTTCGCGGACGGCGGTGAGTTCGGTATGGGCGGCGAGATCGGCATATCGACCGACCGCTTTCATGCACGCGGCCCGGTGGGCGTCGAGCAGCTGACGAGCTACAAGTACGTGGTGCGCGGCTCGGGGCAGGTCAGGCCCTGAGCGCCGCCAACCCGCCGCGCAGCGAGTACACCGCCGCGTGCCCTTGCGCGCGCAGCTCCTCGGTGAGGGCGAGGCTGCGTACGCCGTGCGCGCAGACGATGAGATAGCGGCCCCCATCGTTGAGATCGTCGAGCCGCGATCGACCGTTCATGTATTCGCTTATAGGCAGGTGCCGCGTAATCCGCAGACCGGGCGGATCGGCGTCGCGTTCCCACCGCTCCCGGACGTCGACCAGCTCGTAGCCTGCCGCGCGTGCCGCGGTGAGACTCGAGAATTCGAGCTCGAGCGGCTCGGGATGAACATGGTCATGACCGTGAGCATGCGCGGAGGGCTGAGCGCAGCGTTCGCAATTGACCCAGCCGCTGTCGCCTTCCGGATAGTGCTCCTTCTTCCAGATCGGCAGGCGCTGCTTGACCTCGTCGATGACGTACCGGCAGGCGGCAAAGGCCTCGTCGCGATGCGCGGCGCTCACACCCACCCACACCGCGAGCTCGCCGATGGCAAGCCCGCCAACCCGATGCACGCAGGCGATGCGTCGCACGCCGAACCGTTCCAGCGCCTCGGCGACGATTCGTTCGCCCTCCTTGAGCGCGAGCGCCTCGTACGCCTCGTACTCGAGGCGGAGCACGCGGCGACCCTCGTTGTGATTTCGGACCCAGCCCTCGAAACTCGCGTAACCGCCGCAGGCGGGGTCGGCAAGCTCCACGCGAAGCGCCTCGGGCGAAAAGGGCTCGGCGCTGAGGGAGAACGCAGGCATCACCCGCCCGCCACCGGGGGGATGAACACGACCCGGTCACCGGACCGGAGCGAGTGCTGCCAGTCGCCGAACTCGTCGTTGATCGCGACCCGCATGGCATCGCGTGCGAGCGCGAGCCCATGCCGCACGGCGAGCTCGTCGAAGAGCTCCCCGGCGGTGGCGGCACCCGTTTCGACCCGTTCGGAGCGGCGCCCGGCCTGGTCGCGCAGGATCGCGTAGTAGTGGACTTCTATCGATTTCATATCTGCGATCCCGTCGCGAGCTGTCGGTGCGCGGCCGCGAGGTCCTCGGGAGTATTGACGTTGCCGAGCAACGGGGCGACCTGCTCGAGGAGCGGCACGCCGCTTGCGATTACGAGCTTACGGGGGCAATTCCGTCCCGTGGCGATCGCCTCGCGTACCAGCGCGGCGGACGCGGGCTCGAAGATCGCGCACAACGGCTCCGGCAGTCCGTCACTGGTGCTGCGGTAGGCCGTGACCGGCTGACCGGCGCGCCGCGCGGCGATGAGGCGTGCGAGCATATCGTCGTCGACGAAGGGCAGATCGCAGGCGAGCACCAGCCACGCGGCCTGCGGGTGCGCGGCCTGCGCCGCGGCGATTCCGGCGATGGGACCGATACCATCGAGCGAATCGACGATCTGCGGAAAACCCGCACGCACGGCCTCGGTGCGTTGATCCGCGCGCACGGACACGAAGACCTGCTCGCAATGACGCGCGAGGAGCGCATGACCCCACGCGAGCTGCGGCCGTCCATGGATCTCCAGCGTCGCCTTGTCGCGCCGCATGCGCGTGCTCGAGCCTCCGGCCAGCACGAGACCGTAGAGGGGTGCGAGATCGGCTGTGTGGCTCATGTTGGTGGGGCGTTGGGCACGCGTTCAGGTCGCGGCGGATGACCGGCCGTCGGTAACGTCGTGCCTGCCGCCGTGCTTCTCGATGAGCCGCGTCCCGGCGATCACCATCTCATGCGAGAGCGCCTTGCACATGTCGTAGATCGTGAGTGCCGCGACCGACGCGCCGGTCAGCGCCTCCATCTCCACACCCGTGCGGTGATTGATCGCGACGGTGCAGTGGATGACCGCCTCGTCGCCGTCCATGTCGATCTCGATCCGGCAATCCTCGATTCCGAGCGGATGGCAGAACGGGATCAGCTCATGCGTGCGCTTCGCGGCCATGACACCCGCGACAATCGCCGTGTGGAATACGGGCCCCTTCGCCGTCGTGAAGCCGCCGGCGCGGAGTGATGTCGCCACCTCGCGCGGAAACCGCACGCGCGCTTCGGCGACCGCCGTGCGACGCGTCACCGGCTTGCCGGTGACGTCGACCATGGTCGGTCGGGCCTGCTCGTCGACGTGACTCAGCATCGTGCTCACCCGCCGATGTAGTTCATCTCGATCTTGTGCAGCTCGTGGACGCGCTCGCCCAACGCCGCTCGCTGTTCGCTGTAGCGATCCTGCCGGGCGGTCCACACCTCCGCCAGCCGCGAAGCGAGCTCCTGGTCGCTGGCGCCGCCACGCAGCAGGCCGCGCAGGTCTGTGCCCGACGTCGCAAACAGACAGGTATAGAGCATCCCCTCGGAGGACAGGCGCGCTCGGCTGCATGCGCCGCAGAACGGTGCGCTGATAGAGGAAATGAAGCCGATCTCGCCAGCCCCATCATCGTAGGTGTACCGCTCGGCAACCTCGCCACGATAATGGCCGGGCTGCGGCGTGAGCGGCCACAGAGCGCGAATGCGGGCCAGCAGCTCGGCCGAGGGCACGACTTGGGCGCGATCCCAGTGGTTGCGATTGCCGACGTCCATGTACTCGATCAATCGCACGATCACCGGCGTGCCGCGGAACCGCTCCAGCAGCGCCGGGATTGTCTGGTCGTTGACGCCGCGCTGCACGACGGCATTGACCTTGACCGGGGCGAGCCCCGCCTCGAGCGCCGCGTCGATGCCGTCCAGCACTTTCGCGACCCCACCGAAGCCACCGCTCATCCGATGAAAGACCTCCTCGTCCAGCGTATCGAGGCTGACCGTGACGCGCTTGAGTCCGTTCGCCTGGAGTCGCGCGGCCTGCTGCGCGAGCAATATCCCGTTGGTCGTGAGCGCGAGATCCTCGACGCCGTCGATAGTGGACAGCTCACCCACGAGATCCGCGAGCCCGGTGCGCAACAGCGGCTCACCACCCGTGAGCCTCAGTTTCGACACGCCGAGCCCGGCGGCCACCCGCGCGATCCGCGTGATTTCCTCGAAGGAGAGGCGCTCGGCCGACTTCAGGAACTCGTACCGCTCGTGATAGGTCTCGCGCGGCATGCAATAGGGGCAGCGGAAATTGCAGCGGTCCATCACCGAGATCCGCAGGTCGTGCATCGGCCGGCCAAGCCGGTCGCGCGGCCGCACGTTACCCGGCCAGGGCAGTATTTCGGCTGAGGCTCGCTCGGTCATGTTCACCAACGATAAAACGGGGCCGCGTGACCCGCAGGATAAACCGCAGGTCCCGGCGGCAGCTCGACAAAGCCCTGCGTGCCGAGCAGTGAGACGAAATCTCCCGACCCGTGCGTGGGGTTGGGCATGGCGACCGAGCCCTCTCCCGCCCGCGCCTCGATGCGTACGGGCAGAAAGAAGGTCAACGGCGGACGGACCTGGAAGTCGGCTCCGAGTCTGATCTCCTCTGGATCGGCCGGCGTTGCGCCACTCGCGGCGAGCAGCGCCGGGACGACGTAGCGCAGCAGGCAGACCAGCGCCGAGACGGGGTTGCCCGGCAGTCCGAATACCGCCTGTCCGCGGCCGGCCACCCCGAACCACAACGGCTGACCGGGTCGCTGCGCGATCCGGTGCAGGAACTGGGTGACGCCGATCTCGCGCAGCACCGCGGGCACATGATCGAACCTGCCCATCGACACGCCACCCGTCAGCACCAGCACGTCGTGGGTGTCGAGATGCCGGGCGAGCCGGTCGCGCATCTGCGCCGGGTCGTCCGGGAGGTGGTCCTGTGCGGTGCGTGCGAAGCCGCGCATGGCGAGAGCGGCGCGCATCGCATGCGCATTCGAGCGGCGCACCTGCCAGGCCTCGATCGGCAGACCCGGCTCGATGAGCTCATCGCCCGTGGTGACGATCACGATGCGCGGCTCGGCGCGCACGCGCGCATGCGGGAGTCCGGCCGAGGCGAGCACGGCGAGCTCGGGTGGTCCGAGGCGGGTTCCCTCGCCGAGCAGCCGGACGCCCGCCTGGGCATCGAGCCCGCGTGCATGCACATTCATACCTGGTTCGATTGCGAGGTCGGCGGGCAGTTCAACCTCCCCGCCGCTTACCGAGATCCGCTCGACCGGCACCACGCAGTCGCAGCCGCCGGGCAGGATGGCGCCCGTCATCACCTCGAAGCAGGTGTCGCCACCGGGCAGGCTGAGCGGTGGTTGCCCCGCGGCCTGCGTTCCCGCGATCCGGAATCGCCGCGTGCCCTGCGCATGGCGGCTGCTCGCGAATGCGACGCCGTCCATGGTGACGCGATCGAACGGCGGCTGATCGCGTTCGGCGTGGACGTTCTGCGCAAGGACGGCTCCCGTCAGCGCCGCCAGCGGCCGCGTCTCGACAGGCAGCGTCCGCAGGCGCGCCAGGATCCTGGCGCTCGCTTCGGCCGGGTTCGGCAGGGGCTCACCTGAACTCATTCCCAGTCCGTTCAGCCTGGGTGGTGGCCGCCCGCCCGCGATCGGGCGCGCGGCCGATTACTTCTTGTCCCGCGCCTTGAACTCGGTGATCTCTTCTTTCCAGCGATCGGCCACGGCCTGGAGCTCGTCGAGCGCGGCGTTGTGCTTCTTCGCGTGGATTTCCTCGAGCGCGAGCTTCTTCTGCGCATACGCCTCGTCGGCGGCGTCGAGCTTGGCGATCGCGTCGACCTTCTCCTTCTCGAGACAGGGCAGGTAGGTTTCCTGTACCGCCGTCGCATATGTCTTGATAGACGCCTGGCCGGCGACCATGTCTTCCTTCGGCGCGGTGGCGCCGTCCGGGAAGGTCCCCGGCGCCTGGGGGTAGACGCATGCCGTCTGCGCCTGCGCGAGGCCGGTCACGGCCAGCATCAGGGGAACTACGGCGACGATCGACGCGAGCTTCATATCTTGGAGTCCTCGGTTTGGTCGGGCGGGCCGATCGGTCGGCCCCGGGGCGGAAAATATAGCAGAGCGGGCTTAACGAAATGGTCACCGAGTTCTGGGAGGGTGCGGACCGCGGCGATCTGGAACGTCGTGGGCGATCATTGCGTCCTTCAGAATCTTTGTTCTACACTTCATCAGTAGTGGAACGCGGATTCCATGCAGCGGCCAGGGCCGCTACGGTTGCCACGGCGGTGACAGAGCCGTCTCACGGAGCACGAAATCTCCTCATGGAACGCGATGCTGGCCGTGCAGGGCAAGTTCTGACGGGGGGGCGGGGGCCGCTACGGGTTGCCGTGCCGAAGCCACGGCAGCGGGGTTGCGACCGAAAGATGGAATGACCGTGCCGGAGATGGAATCCACGTTTCGGCTGCCCTAGCATGGCTACGACACAGCAGAACCCAGGACGAACGCCCGTGGGGCACGCAAAAGACCTCGAAGGACTGCGCGCGGAGATCGTCCGTCGCTACG
>DATJKD010000028.1:0-3215 GCA_035491795.1 Steroidobacteraceae bacterium
CGGCCGCCGCGGCATTGTACGGGAGCAACTTCGCCGCGCGGGAACCGCGCTGCGCCCCTGCTAGACTCGCAACGGCGAACGCGCCGATGGACATCCGCAGATGAACGACCTGCAGCGACAACTGGCAAGCCTGCACGAGGCCTTGCGTGACGCACGGCATCTGGACGCCGACGAGCGGGCGGCGCTGGGGGCCGCGGTGGACGACATACGCCGTGTACTGGACAGCTCCACAGATGATGCCCCGGGCGCACAGCACGGCGACGCGCTCGAGAGCGCCGCGGTCCGGCTCGAGGCGGGTCATCCGGGGCTCGCCGGGGCGATCCGCTCGGTGCTCGATGCCCTCGCCAAGGCCGGAATCTGACGCCGTCTGTTAGAATCTGCCATCCCCGATTCTTCCGTTTTTTGATCTCCGATGCAGGACCAGGAACACCCGTTCGACGACGCCTTCGGCAAGGCAGTCGACCTCGGCAACCAGATCGCCGAGACCGACGAGAAGGCCGACCTCTGGGACATTGCAGACGGTCTGCTCGCGGGCGCGCTCCAGTACTGGCTCTACTCGCGGCAACCCTGCGGCGATCCGCGCTGCGAAGAATGCCTGCCGATCAGCACCTCAGCCGGGCGCCTCGCCGAGCTGCGCCGGCTGATCGACCAGTACACCGAGGAAAGCCAGTACTTTCACTCGCCGACCGATTCCAACGTCGGCCGCGCCTGATTCCGCTCCGCATCGTCGGCTACGCGAATCTCCCCTGATCCGCCGGTAATTCGCAGCGCGTTACCGCGCGTTTGGTCGCAGCATGGTCCGCACTCGCCACGGAGGGCCGGTCATGCAAAGGGGTTCCGCCGCCGTTTTCACGCAGCTCATCGTGCTCGTGTCGCTGTGGCTGACCGGTACACGAGCCGCACCCGGCGACGACGATTCCACCGCTGACCAGCCAACGGTTGGGCAGCCGGACACGTCCACCGCGCCGACGGACGCGGTCGCCTCGCGGGAAACGTCGCATCCAGCCGATGCAGGTGGCGCACCAGTGATGGAGCGGGTCGACACGCGACCCTCCGGCCGGCGGACCAGGCTCGTGTACGCATGTCGCGACGCGGCCACGCCGGTGTTCAGCGACCGCCCCTGCGGCGCGAGCGCGCATGCCTGGCGTCTCGACCTGCCGCGGGCGACCGCGGGTGCGGCGCCCAGCACGCGCGCAGCGGCGCCGGCAGCGGCCACGCGGCCGATCGTCGCACGCGCATCACGCCGTAACGTCGCCGAACCGGCGGACCCGTGCGTGAGGCTCGAGCAGCAGCTGGCCACGATCGATGCGCGGATGCGCAACGGATACTCGGCGCGCGAGGCGGCGCGTCTCTGGCAACGCTGGCGGGACGCAAAGGCAAAGCTTCGTGCTGCGGACTGCTGACCGGCGGTCCGGGTTAGACTCGGCCAATCCCCGCGGGTCGCAGGTCCGGCATGCGTCGTTACATCCTGCTTGCGTCAATGGCGCTCGTCCTCTGCACCGGCTGTCAGCGCGACGCCGGCACATCGGAGCGGGCGTCGGCGGAGAGCGCCGCTTCACCGACCGCAACGGTGGTCGCCCCGGAGAACGCGGCGACGCAACCCGTGCTGCACTGGGAGTGCAATGGCGGCATGGCACTGACCACCAAATACCTGCCACGCGACCACGCGATCTCGCTCGGCCTGCACGAGGGCGAGCGCAAGCTGCCGCAGGTCGCATCCGCATCTGGTGAGAAGTATCAGGACGGCCCCATCACCTTCTGGAGCAAGGGCGGCGAAGCGATCTACGAGCGCACACCGGCACCGCCGATCGACTGCCGGCTGGCGAGCGGTTGATCGCGTGCGCACATGAACAGCACGGACGATCTGCTGCGACGCATACGCCGGCTCGAGGACCGCGCCGAGATCGGCGAGCTTGTGGCCCGCTATTGCCTGGTCATGGACGACCGCGACATGACAGGGATGACTGAGTTGTTCACACCGGACGCCATCGTGCGCTCAAGCGACGGCGTGATGCACGCTTCCGGGCTGACCGCTGTGGTAGCGATGTTCCGCGGCCGATTCGCCGTGCTGGGTCCGAGCAATCATTTCACCCATGACCGGATCGTGCGGTTCGAGGAAGACGATCCGGATGCGGCGAGCGGAATCGTGCTCGCGCATGCCGAGATGAACCGCAAGGGACAGCCAATGCTCGCGGCGATCCGCTACGCCGATCGTTACCGTCGTCTGCAGGGTCGCTGGCGTATCGCGGAGCGCGTGCTGTCGTTCTTCTACTACGTCCCGACCGCCGAGTACCTGGACGCCCTCGGTCCGGGACTCGCCGCCCGGATGCGTGCCTACGACGTGGCGCGTCCGGCAGACTGGCCGGAGGGCCTGGAAAGCTGGCGGGAGTATTACGGGCCCTGACTTCCCGCGAGTCCGCGGGCGATCAGCGATCGGGCAGCGGGATGCGATCCGGATCGCCCGGCACTCGTGCAAAACGCTCCTCTCGCCAGTCCTGCTTTGCGCGCTCGATACGCGCCTCGGAGCTCGAGACCAAGTTCCACCAGATGTGCCGGGGTCCGTCGAGTGGCGCGCCACCGGCCACGATCACGCGTGAATCCTCGACCGCGCGGCAGCCCGCCGTGCCCGCGCCGAACTCGATCAGCTCGCCTTCCTCATGGCGGCGCCCGGCAATCTCGATCGCGCCTTCAGCGACGTAGACGCCACGCTCAGTCACCGTGTCCGGCAATTCGAGCACGGCACCCGCTGCGAGATCCGCCGCCGCATAAAGCGTCGGCGAGCTGACTGCGACCGGCGATCGCTCGCCCCAGCCCTCGCCCGCGATGAGCCGCAGCACGCAACCGGTGCGGCGGATCTCCGGCAGATCGCCGCCGGGGTGATGCACGAAGGACGGCTCGCTTTCCTCCAAGGCTTGCGGCAGCGCGACCCAGGTCTGGATGCCGTGCAGGGGCGAGCCCTGTGCTCCTGTGCGTGACTCCGGCGGCGTGCGCTCCGAGTGCACGATGCCGCGACCCGCCACCATCCAGTTGACATCGCCCGGGCGTATCACCTGCTCCGATCCCAGGCTGTCGCGATGCATCAGCTCGCCTTCGAACAGGTAGGTGACGGTGGCGAGTCCGATGTGCGGATGAGGCCGCACGTCCACGCCCGCGCCCTGGACAAAGGTCGCCGGGCCCATGTGATCGAAGAAAATGAATGGACCGATCGTGCGCCG
>DATJKD010000029.1:0-6245 GCA_035491795.1 Steroidobacteraceae bacterium
CCGTGGATACGGCCCCAGTTCGTAAACGGCGTCTCGGTTGTGCCATAGGACATGTCGTAGCAGGTGGTCAGCGCATCGACGACGCCCGGTGGAATCGCGGGAACCTCGCCGCGCAGGCTCGCCGAGGTCGCGTTGATGATCAGGTCGAAGTGCTCCTGCTGCAGCTCGCCGAACGCGCAGCCCGACACCGGGCCGAACGGCGCGAACTCGCGCACCAGCTGATCGGCGCGTGCAACGGTGCGGTTGGCGATGACGAGCGCGCGCGGGTGCAACTCGAGCAGTGGTCCGATCACGCCGCGCGCAGCGCCGCCCGCGCCCAGGACCAGGATGCGCGGCTCGGTCCATCGCAGCCCGAGATTCCCGCGCAGATCGGCCACCAGTCCGATCCCGTCGGTGTTGTCGCCGACGAGATTCTGACCATCCAGCGTAATCGTGTTGACGGCGTCCGCGAGCTGCGCCCGTGGCGTGAGCTCGTTCACCAGGTCGGCGGCGGCGTGCTTGTGCGGCACCGTGACGTTGATGCCCCGGCCGCCCGCGCTGAAGAACTCGAGCACGTCGCTGCGGAAGCGCTCGGGCGGCGATTCGTACAGCCGGTAGCTCAGGTCCTGCTGCGTCTGGCGCGCGAACATGCCGTGGATGAACGGCGACCAGCTGTGAGCGACCGGGTAACCAAAGAGAGCGTAGGCGTCGGTCACGGTTGTGACTCAGCCCGAGCGTAACCACTCTGCTGCGCGGCGCGCGAAATAGGTGAGGATCCCATCGGCGCCCGCGCGGCGCATCGCGAGCAGCGACTCGAGCGCGACCTGCCGCTCGTCGAGCCAGCCGTGGCCGGCGGCTGCCATCAACATCGAGTACTCGCCACTCACCTGGTAGACGAAGGTCGGCACGCCGAAGCGGTCTTTCACCCGGCGCACGATGTCGAGATAGGGCAGGCCCGGCTTCACCATTACCATGTCGGCGCCCTCCTCGAGATCGAGTGCGACTTCGCGCAGCGCCTCATTGGAGTTGGCGGGATCCATCTGGAAAGCGTGCTTGGTTCCCTTGCCCAGGTTGGCCGCCGAGCCGACTGCGTCGCGGAACGGACCATAGAAGCCCGAGGCGTACTTCGCGGAGTAGGCGAGGATGCGCGTGTTGACGTGGCCCGCTGACTCGAGCGCTTCGCGGATCGCCCCGATCCGCCCATCCATCATGTCCGACGGCGCCACGATGTCAGCTCCCGCCTCCGCCTGCGACAGCGCCTGCCGCACCAGGGCCGCTACCGTCACGTCGTTCAGGACGTAACCTGTGTCGTCCACGATCCCGTCGAGCCCGTGCGTCGTGAACGGATCAAGAGCGACGTCGGTGACGACGCCGAGCTCGGGAACGGCCTCCTTGAGCGCGCGGGTGGCGCGCTGCGCCACACCCCCGGGGTTCCACGCTTCCCGGCCGTCATCGGTCTTTGCCGCCGGCGGCGTAACCGGAAAGAGCGCAATAGCGGGCACGCCGAGCTTCGCGACGACCTCCGCCTCGCGCTTGAGCTCCTCGATGCTGAGCCGTTCGACACCGGGCATCGAAGGGATGGGCGTGCGTGTGGCACCCTTGTCGTCCGTTACGAACACCGGATAGATGAGGTCGGCCGCCGTGAGCGTTGTCTCGCGCATCAGTCGTCGCGAGAATTCGTCGCGCCGCATGCGGCGCAGTCGAACACGAGGGAACCGCGGCGGCGTCTCGTCCAGACTCATCAGGAACCCCGTTTCCGGCGGTACATGGTTTGCGCGGGCTCGGGCCCCGGCGCTATCGTGCGCAACCCGCGGCGAGCAGCCACCTGCGCCGCCCGGCCCGGTGAAATCCTGCCGGCTTATGCCCGGTCTTTATACATGAACGTCCCGCTGGCCGGAAAGGACAGGGAACGCTGGTTCGCCCGGATCTGCGAAGAGCTGCGGCCGGACCTGTTTCGCTTCGCGTTCTGGCTGGCGCGGGACCGACAGGTCGCGGAGGACGTCGTGCAGGAGTCGCTGCTGCGCGCCTGGCGGTCGCGTGACAGCCTGGAGACGCAGGACTCGGCGCGGCACTGGCTGCTCACGATCGTCCGCCGCGAGCACGCGCGGCGCTTCGAGCGCAAGCGGTTAAAGACGGTGCAGGTGGATGAACTGGTGAACGAGGAATCGCCCGAGCTTGCAGTCGCCGAGGAGGGCGAGGTGCTGGATATGCGCCGCGCCATCATGCGGCTCCCGGACGACTACCGCGAGCCCCTGGTGCTGCAGGTCCTGATCGGACAGACCACGCAGGAGATCGCATCCCAGCTCGGCCTCACGCAGGGCGCAGTGCTCACGCGCCTGTTCCGTGCGCGACAGAGGCTGCGCCGCGAGCTCGGGCTCGGTGGTCCCGACGACGAGGATTGAGGACGGGCGTTGCACGGTGAACTGACATGAACTGCCTGGAATTTCGTCGAGCCGCCGGGGCGGATCCGGGCCACCTCACGCCGGAGGTCACGGCGCATCGCGACGCGTGTCCTGCCTGCGCGCAGTATCTGCGCGACCTGCTCGTCATGGACACGACGATCCGCAAGGCCCTTCAGGTCCCTGTCTCGGCGACCGCCGTATCGACGAGTACGCGCCCGAGCTGGGCTGTCGCGCCGCGCCAGCGCTGGCTCGCGCTCGCCGCAAGCCTTGTCGCGGGAGTGCTGGTCGGCAGCGTGCTCTGGATCGGCGGCCCGCGCGCCTCGCTCGCGCGCGAAGTCGTGGAACACGCGAGACAGGAGCCGCAGTCTTTTGCCGCGACACACGCCGACCCGGTGATCGTCGATCGTGTTTTGCGTGCGGGCGGGATCCGCCTGCGACCGGGTGCGGTCGACGTGACCTATGCCAGCAGCTGTCCGTTCCGCGGCCGGGTCGTGCCGCATCTGGTCGTGCGCACCGAGCATGGCCCGGTGACGGTGCTGGTCCTGCGCGAGGAATCGCTCACGCGTCCGATCCGCGTGCGTGAAGGGGAATTCCGCGGCTCGCTCGTCCCGGCGGGCCCGGGCAGCATCGCGATTTTCGGCGATACCCGGTCGGACCTGTCGGAGATCACCGCACGTCTCGAAACTGCAGTGGAGTGGATCGAGCTGCCTGGCGCCGGCCAATGACGACCAACTGGATCAGTGCGGGGAGACGCTTCACGGTACCTCCAGGAGGATGCTGCAGCAGGTGATGCCGGCCTCGGCCTTGGCCAGTTCCGTCATGGGCACCGGAATCACGGCCAGACCCGTCGCCTCCAGGCGCGCGCGCGTCCGAAGGTGCTGCGCAGGGAGCAGGATCGCACCGCCAATAGCGAGAGCGTTCGCAGCTGCGGGCTCCGCGGGATCCACGATGAGCCGCCTGTAACCCGTGAACGCATCGGACGCGACCCATGCCGGGTTGACCAGCAGCGTCCCTGCCGCGACGCGAGTCACCGCGGCCTTGAGATGCAGACAGCGCGTCACCGCGATTACAGTCACTCGATAGCCAAGCGGCTCGAGAGCTCGGCGAAGCTGTTCGATGCCCGAATCGTTCGTGCGCGTGGAGCGGCCGACGTACACCTCACCATCCATCACCAGCACGTCGCCGCCGTCGAGCGTGCCGGGCGGCTCGATCGGGACGATTCGCCGGTATTCCGCGAGCTGCTCGGCGACCGCAGCCGTCTCGGGACGGCGCGCTTCGGCGCCCGGACGGGTGACGACCGCGAGCTCGTCGACCACGACTGCCGTGTCCTCGACGAACACGGCATCTGGCAGCGTGGGTGCCGCCGGCAGTCGCCGCACCGTCGCACCGAGTTCGGCGAGTCGCCGCTCGTATTCGGCATGCTCCGCGACGGCGCGGGCAAGCTCGATTGGCTGTCGCGCAAGGTGCGTGAGCTGGCATTCGACGATCGACGGGCTGACCGGCCGAGTCAGGGCGAGCAGCATCAGGTAGCGCCCGTGTCTTCGCCCGCCCAGTAATCCATGGTCGCAGACTTGTGGTAGCCCTCGCCGGTCAGGCGGACGCCGATGCGGCCGGAATCGGTGTAGATGACCACCTCGTTGGGGTTGCGTTCGCCGATGACCAGGTAGCGGCAGGGCGTGTCGCTCTCGTTGATCAGCGCGTGTCCCGCTTTCTGCCCGGCGGGAAAGCAGACGTAGTCGCCCGCTGTCATGCGGTAGGTGGTCCCGCCGAGACGCAGGCTCACTGCGCCTTCGAGCACCAGCACGTGCTCCTCCTCGAGCATGTGATAGTGCGCCGGGTTGGACTGCCGCCCCGGTTCCAGCACTTCGAGGCAGACGCCGACATGCCGGCCGCCGCCATACTGACCGAGCTCGCGGAAACGCATCCCGAAGCGGCCGCCGTGAGAGTGCTCGACCCACGGCACGCGCTCGCTCGAGAACGGCTCGTAAATGCCATCCGCGTTGACCGACGAGGGAGTCTCGCTCATGGCGTGGCCTCTTGAGGCAGGTGTCAGTAGTCGCTACGGGATAGGGCCCGTGGGACCATCGAGAAGATCGATCATGCGCCGAGAGTCACCGGTTCCTTCGGCAGCGAGACCCGCGGCGATGCCCGCCCGGTCCTCCGTCGCACGGTTCTGGCCGAGCTTCCACTTGCCGGTCAGAGAGGACACCGCGATCTCGAAGCCGACGATCGACGTCAGCATGCGGTCGATGTAGCTTGGAGGTGCATCGGTCACCTGCCAGGGCTCGACGCGATGTGCCTCGTGGCGATCGGTCAGGGTTTCGAGAAAGCGGCGCAGCCACGCCGCGTCCTCGTGCCACGCAATGGTGCCCTGTGCGTGCACCACGGCGTAGTTCCAGGTCGGCACGACCTGGCCGTGCGCGGCCTTGGCGGGATACCAGCTTGGGCTTACGTAGTGATCCGGGCCCTGGAAGATTGCGAGCACGGAGGACCCGCCGCCGACCATGCGCCAGACGGGGTTGGCACGTGCGACATGCCCGCGGAGCACACCGTTCATGCCCGACGAGGGATCGAATACGAGCGGCACATGATTGGCCGTGAGTCCGTCCGGCGTCGTCGTGACTACCGCCGCGAGCGGATGACGCCGCATGAGCTCGCGCAGCACCTCGGGTCGCGTCTCCTGGAACGGCGTCGGCGTATACATGCGATGCGGCGGTCAGCGGCTGCGTGCGGGCCGCCGCGCAGTCTTGCCCCTGGCGCGCGATCTTCGCCTGCGCGGCGGCGCATTGAACGGCACGGAGCCCGGGAACTGGACGTTGATCGCGACGATGCGGTCGGCGTATCGATCGGCGAGCCGTCCTAGAAAAGCGCTGAAGAGCTGCCACTCGCGACCAGGCTTATTGGGACTCAGGACCTCGCAGGTGATGATCCCTTCGGACACCGACCAGTTCATCCAGCCGGGATACGCGCTGTTCTTGTGCAGCACCTTGCGGCCCCGCTTCTTCGCGATGAAGGTGCGCAGCTCACCGGTCCGCATCGCCTCGACCAGCGCCTTGTGCAGCTGGGCGCCCGTGCGCTCGATGATCTGAAAGCGGATCATGCGAAGCTCCTCTGATGCCCTGTCTCACGCGCCGCCGATGCCCTCCACCGTTATCTCGCACTTGACGGAGTTCGCGATGAAGCACTCCTCGTGGGCCGCATGGTGCAGCGAGGCAAGCTCGTCCACGTTCGGGACCCTTGTGCCGGCGAACTCGATCTTCGGTCGCAGCGTGATCCGGTCGATACCGATCCGCCCCGCAGCGTTCTTCGCCATGGTGCCGTAGGCGTCGTCCTCGTAGCTGTCGACGACGAACCCCTGCTTCGCGGCAACGTACAGAAACGTCAGCATGTGGCAGCTCGACGCCGCGGCGACCAGGGCCTCCTCGGGGTCTACGGCTTCCGCTACGGAATACGGAAGCGGCACCACGGAGGGCGAGGAGGACGCCGCGATGCGCGCGCCGCCGTCGAACGACCACTGATGCCCGCGGCTGTAGCGGTTGTCGGTGAACGCCGCGCCGTTTCGCAGCCAGCTCACTCGCGCGGTATGGCGATGCACGTCCATGCTCCTGCGAGACGCAATCCGATGTTCATCATGAGCCGGTTTCAGGGTCGACGGAAGGCCTGCCACCGACGACCTCGTAGTGCACGACCACAGGTTCGAACATCGGCGCGCACGCACCCGTGCCAGAGGCGCGCGATCATCGGGGAGGCAGAGTGGCGAGCCACGCCTCGGCTTCGCGCACCGTCGCAAACAGGCGGACGCGCACGCCGCGATTGACGGCCACCGTCTCGATGAACTGCAGCAGCGAGGAATCGTGCTCGGGG
>DATJKD010000030.1:0-16862 GCA_035491795.1 Steroidobacteraceae bacterium
ACCACCGCGGACCGCGGCCGTGAAGGCAAGAATCTGGACTTCACAGCCGCCGTCAGGAGGGCGACACTGGCGTCGTGCGGACCTACGGCCAGTACTGTCCGATCGCCCGTGGCGCCGAGATCTTCGCCGAGCGCTGGACACCGCTGATCATCCGAAACTTGTACCTTGGCTGCGGAAGCTTCAATGAGATCGTGGAGGGCGCGCCCGGACTCTCCCGTACCCTGCTCGTACAGCGGCTCAAGCAGCTCGAACGGCTCGGCATCGTCGAGTCGGCACCCAAGCCCGATGGGCGTGGGCACCACTACCAGCTCACGTCTGCGGGCCACGACCTCTTCACGGTCTGCCGGTCGCTCGGCGAGTGGGGTGCGCGTTGGCTCGAGGTCGCCCCCGAGAACCTCGACCCCTTTGTGGCCCTGTGGTCGATGTGCAACGCGCTCCGCCGAGACCGGCTCCCAAATCGACGCGTCGTCATCCGCTTCGATTTCACCGGCCGCCCGCGCCGTGAGCGCTATTGGCTACTCATCGAGCTCGGAGACACTGAGATCTGCAAGACGTACCCCGCCCTCGACGAGGACCTCTACATCACGGCGGAAGCCGAAGCCTTCGTTAAATGGCACGCCGGCCAGCTCACCTGGGCCCAAGCCACCCGCGAGGGCCGTATCCAACTCGACGGTTCCCCGTCGCTGGTACGAGCCTTCCCGACTTGGAACGCCCGCAGCATGTTCGCCGACATCAGGCCGGTCTCCCGCACCGCCACAAGCCCCGCAGGCTGACATGGAGTCGGTGAGTCTGGTCGCACCCCCTGCAGGGAAGTCACCGCAAAGCTACCAACCTTTTTGGGCCCACGCGGTATTTGGCGTTGAAAGTCAGTCCTTGTTTGCACACCCGCCAGGGAGGAATGCGATGTGCGACTTCACTGAGAGCGAACGGCAGCGCCTGGCCGAGGCACGCTCGCTGGCGTGGGACGAAGAGGGCCGAGAAGTGCTGGTCGGTCTGACCGCCCAGGAGTCAGACCTGTTGATGGCGTATCGCAGACGGTTCACGTCGGGAAACAGCGACGGAGACCCGGAAAACCTGGAGATCTGGCTGGAGTTGGCCCAAAGGCACGAACTTGCGCGACCGCTCTGACGCGTCTAGCGGCCCTCGATGAACAGCGCATTGCCGCGTGTCGACTCCAGTCGCAATTTCAGCAGTGGCTGGTACTCCGGGGACGAATACCAGCGTTTCGCTTGTTCGACACTCGAAAACTCAATCATGACCGGGAAGGTGGGACACCAGTCGCCTTCGACGACCTCGCATTTCCCGCCGAGTATGACGTAGCGACCGCCGTACAGTTCGACTGTGGCAAATACACCCTCGCGATACTTCGCGATCTTGGCCTGGTCGGTGATCTCGAGGACATCGACAAGATAATAGGCCGCCATATTTGTTTCCTTTTCTTCTCAACGAACCATGCCTGCGACGAAGTATGCGCCGCCGTAGCGGTCGTCTCCCTACTCTGCGCCCAGGTACGTGAGTGGCAGCGCGGTCGTCGCCTTGATGGTCTCGAGCGAGAAGCTCGCGCTCACGTCGAGGAAGTCGCAGTTGGCGATGAGCCTCTTGTAGACCTCGTCGTATGCGTCGATGCCCGGGACGCAGATCCGCATCAGGTAATCGACGTTGCCGCTCAGGCGGTAGAGCTCCACCACCTCGGGAATGTCGCGCACGGTTCGCGCAAACTGCTCGAACCACGCCGAGCTGTGGCTCGCAGCCTTGACGGTCACGAACACCGTCGTTCCGACGTTCAGCGCCTTCGGGTCGAGCACGGCAACGATGCGGCGGATCACACCCTCGTCGTGGAGCCGTCGGATGCGGCGCCAGCAGGGCGCCTTTGAGAGTCCGACCTTCTCCGCGATCTCCGCGGCTGGCAGCGACGCATCCTTCTGCATCAGCTCGAGAATTCGACGATCAAGGCGATCCATGAGACAAAGTACCCGAAATGGCAACAACCGCGCAACAGGATTGCTCAAAATGTGCTGATCGGGCTCGAATTCGCAATCCTGTTGCGGGCCTTGGGGACTAATCTCTTGGCCCATGGACGTGAACCGGCTTTTTACTGAGCACCCCGAATCGGTCGGCGAAACTTATTTTCAGCACCTGGTCGCGGCCGGCGGTTTCGGCCTGCGAATGGTGCTGGGTGGGCTGGCTTGTCTGTTGCACGGACTGCTGCCGTTCCTCTTCGAGCGCACCGGCAGCAACTGCGTGGCTGACCTGCATCAGCGCATGGTCGCGCGCCAGCGCAGACCCCAGTCACAGGTCGCTGCCGTGGGTCGCCGCCCGATCGGCCGCCGCGCAGCGATTCGCTGAGCGGGCGCCCGATGGCTCTTATTTCTGCGCTTCCGGCGACATGGCGTCGCGCGCCCGTCGCGGGTGTCGCGCTTGCCGTCGGCCTGGCGGTCGCCGCGAAGCTGGCGGCTGTCGCAATTTCAAGTCTCGGACAGGGTGCCGCCATCCCGGTGAGCGCCATCGTTCTCGCGGTGCTGCTCGGCATCGCGTGGCGCAACACAGTTGGATTGAGCTCGCGCTTCGAGCCCGGCGTGCAGCTTGTCGCGCAGCGGGTGCTTCGGGTCGGCATTGCGCTGGTGGGTCTGCGACTCACCCTTGCGGGGATGGCCGCCGTGGGTCCCGTCGCACTCACCGTCGCAGCGGGATGCCTCGTGACCGCGCTCGCGACCGCGATGCTGGTCGGCCGGTTGCTCGGCCTGCCGCGCGCCTTCGTACAGTTGCTCGCGCTCGGCACGGCGGTCTGTGGCTGCACGGCGGTGGCCGCGGCCGCGCCAGTGCTGCGAGCTCGCGCGGCCGATACCGGCGTCGCGCTTACCTGCGTGGTTCTTCTCGGCAGCACCGGCATGCTTCTCTATCCGTGGCTCGCCGATGCGTTCTTCCGCGGCAACGACGCCGCGGCCGGCATGTTCCTCGGCACCGCGATCCACGACACCTCGCAGGTGATGGGCGCGGCGATGATCTACGCGCAACAGTTCGGCGTGCCGGACGCCGTGCCCGTCGCTGGCTTCACCAAGCTGCTCCGCAACATGTCGATGCTGGTGCTGATCCCGCTGGCGGCACTCTCGATGCGCGGATCGGCGAACGGTGAAGCGGGGGCCGCGGAGATTCCGTTGCGGCAGGCGTTGCCTGGGTTCCTCATCGCGTTCGTGCTGCTCGCGATGCTGCGGACGGCGGGCGACGCGGCGTTTGCCGGCACCGAGGTCGCAGATGCCTGGTCAGGGTTGATCGCGGCCGGGCTCGCCGCCTCGGATCTGCTCCTCGTCTGCGGCATGACGGCGATCGGGCTCGGGATCTCGCTGCGCGAGGTGCGGTCACTCGGCTGGCGGGCGTTTGTCGCGGCCACCGCCGTCGCACTCGCGGTCTGCTGCGCGAGCCTGCTCGCTCTCTCCTGGCTTAGCCCCGCGCCGCTCTGAGCGGCGGCCGTCAGACGGACTTGACCGCGGCGATGAGCTGAGCGACGGCCTTCTGCCCGTCACCGTACAGCATCCGCGTGTTGTCGAGATAGAAGAGCGCGTTCTCGATGCCGGAGAAGCCGGCGCCCTGGCCGCGCTTGATGACCACGACATTCTTTGCCTGGTCGGCGTTCAGGATCGGCATGCCGTAGATCGGGCTCGACTTGTCGGTGCGCGCCACTGGGTTCACGACGTCGTTGGCGCCGATCACGAGCGCGACGTCGGCGGTCGCGAACTCGCCGTTGATTTCGTCGAGGTCGAAGATCAGGTCGTAGGGCACGCCGGCCTCGGCGAGCAGCACGTTCATGTGCCCCGGCATGCGGCCCGCGACCGGGTGGATCGCGAACTTGACCATCACGCCGCGCTCCATCAGGTCCTCGGCCAGCTCCCAGACCTTGTGCTGCGCCTGCGCCACCGCCATGCCGTAACCGGGGATGACGATTACCTTCTGCCCGAAGGCCATCATCACGCCGACGTCGGTCGCCTCGATGGGCTTCATCGAGCCCTTCACTTCGCCAGCCGCAGCGGCGGTCTCGCCAAAGCCGCTGAAGAGCACGTTGGCGAGCGAGCGGTTCATCGCCTTCGCCATGAGCTGGGTGAGTAGCGTGCCCGCGGAGCCCACAACCGTGCCGGCGATGATCATCGCGGCGTTCCCCAGTACGAAGCCTTCGAGCGCGACCGCGAGGCCCGTGAGCGCGTTGTAGAGTGAGATTACGACGGGCATATCGGCGCCGCCGATCGGCAAGGTCATCGTGATCCCGAGGGTGAGCGCGAGCAGGAAGAAGACAAACACCGCCGCCGGGCTCGTGTTGCCGCTCAGCACGACCCAGGCGCCGAACACCAGCATCACCCCGAGCAGGACCAGGTTCAGCACCTGCTGACCGCCGAAGCGCCAGGAGCGCTTGATCAGACCCTGCAGCTTGCCAAAGGCGATCAGCGAGCCCGAGAACGAAACCGCACCGATGATGCCGCCGATCACGGCCAGCGCGAGCAGCACGCTGCCGTGCGCCTTGCTGCCGAACAGCTCCACTGCGCCGATCGCCGCCGCTGCGCCACCGCCCATGCCGTTGTAAAGGGCGATCATCTGCGGCATATCGGTCATCGCGACCCGCTTGCCGCTCCACCACGCGGCCATGGAGCCCACGCCGATGCCGGCGAGGATCAGCGGGTAGTTGTGCATGCCGGGGTAGGCGAAGCTGACCACCGTTGCGATCAGCATCCCGGCGCCGGCCCACAGGATCCCGCGCCGCGCGGTGACCGGCGAGCTCATCTGCTTCAGCCCGAAGATGAACAGGAAGGCGACGAGCAGGTAGCTCGCGTCGATCAGCAGGCGCGCCGCGTTGCCGGAGAACATCAGTGCGAGCCCTTCTTCGGCCCGCGCTGTCCACTCGCCTTGAACATCTCGAGCATGCGCTCCGTGACCACGTACCCGCCCACGGCATTGCCCGCGGCGAGCACCACGCCGACGAAGCCGATCACCTTGCCGAGCGTCGAGTCGGCGTGCCCGAGTGCGACCATCGCGCCCACCAGCACGATGCCGTGCACGAAGTTCGAGCCCGACATCAGCGGCGTGTGCAGGATCACCGGGACGCGCGAGATGACCTCGTAGCCCGTAAACGCGGCAAGCATGAAGATATAGAGGGCGATGATGCCTTCCATCCGTAGGCTCCTCAGATGAGCTTGGCAGTCGGCTCGTGGCGGACTTGGCCGTCGTGGGTGAGCGCGGATTGCGCGAATACTTCGTCGTTCCAGTCGATCGCGAGCGCGCCGTCCTTGTCGATCGCGGGCTTCAGGAAGTTGAATATGTTGCGGGCGTACATCTCGCTCGCGTGGTAGGGCAGCTGCGCCGGCAGATTCATCGGGCCGATGATGCGCACGCCGTCGACCGTGACGGTCTCGCCCGGCTTCGTCAGCTCGCAGTTACCGCCCGTGTCGGCCGCGATGTCGACGATCACCGCGCCAGGCTTCATCGGCGTCACCGCTTCCTTGCGAATGATCCGCGGCGCCGCGCGACCGGGCACGGCGGCGGTGGTGATCACGGCATCCGCGGCGGCGATGTGCTTTTCGAGCACTTCCTGCTGCTTTGCCTTCTCCTCGGCTGTGAGCTCGCGCGCGTAGCCGCCCGCACCCTCGGCGCTGACGCCGGTCTCGACGAACCTCCCGCCGAGCGACTTGATCTGCTCGCGCGTGGCCGAGCGCACGTCGTACGCCTCGACGATCGCGCCGAGGCGCTTTGCGGTCGCAATGGCCTGCAGCCCTGCGACCCCGGCGCCGATCACGAGGATCTGCGCGGGCCGGATCGTGCCGGCGGCGGTCGTTAGCATCGGCAGGAAGCGGTCGAGCGCGAGCGCCGCGATCAGCACCGCCTGGTAGCCCGCGGTCGACGCCTGCGAGGAAAGCGCGTCCATTGATTGCGCACGCGAGATGCGCGGCACCAACTCCATCGCAAACGCCGTGATCCGGCCGTCGCGAAGCGCGCGGACCACCTCCGGCCGCTGGTGCCCATAGAGGAAGCTCAGCGTGACCGCGCCGGGTTTCAGCCGGGCGACCTCCTCGATCGTGGGCGGCTGGACTTTCACCAGTACATCCGCCGCGGCAAGCACCTCCGCCCCTGTCGAGGCGAACTCGACGTCCTTCCACAGGCTGTCGGGGAACTGCGCCTGCACGCCGGCACCGCGCTCCACGACTACCCGGGCACCGGCCGAGCGGAACTTGCCCGCGACCTCGGGGACGAGCGCAACACGCGTCTCGCCTGGCGTGACCTCGCGAAGCACGCCTATCGTGATCGGCATCAGTACGGATCCTCCCGGTAAATCCCGGTCCGGGCGTTCGGTCGCGCCGTCACGCCGGGATTTCTCGTCTAATTCGTGAGCCTTGGCTTAATTTGAATTATCGCATACGGGTAACGTATCGTGAGCGCCACGTCCCGCCCCCGGCAGCCAACCGGCCGCGGGACCGAATGGATGAGGATGGTCGTGTACAGCCTGTCTCAGGAGGTCCTTCGTACCGACGTCTCGGGGATGCCACTGGAGTGGATCGACTACCGGGACGCCGTCCGTTTGCATTTCATGGGCCAGATCGCCTACGCCTGCGGGCAGCCGCTGTTCCGGCTGTGGGGCGGGGTGAATGCGCGCAGCGGTCGCCGCACGTCCGTCGAGGTCAACTCGATCGTCGCGACTCTCGGTCACTCCCATAACCCTGGCAACCTGATGAGCGGCTACGTACCGCCGCTCAACAACGAGACGTTGTTCCGCCGCGATGGACACCTCTGCATGTACTGCGGGCAGCGTTTCACATCCAGCCAGCTGTCGCGCGATCACGTGACGCCGCTGTCGCGCGGCGGCCGCGACGCCTGGAGCAATGTCGTGGCCGCCTGCCGGCGTTGCAACAACCTCAAGGCCTGGCGGACGCCGGAGCAGGCGCGGCTGCAGCTCATCGCGATCCCGTTCACCCCGAGCTACGCCGAGTACATCTATCTCAAGGGTCGGCGTGTGCTCGCCGACCAGATGGAGTACCTGCGCGCGCATTTCCCGCGTTCGAGTCCTCTGCACCAGCGGTTGAAGAGATCGCTCTCCTGATCCCTCGGCGCGACGGCGCCTCAATCCGCCGAGCCGAGCGCGTATCCGCCGTCGATGGCGATCTGCTGACCCGTGATGTAGGCGGAGGCGGGCGAGGCCAGGAACAGCGCAAGGCCGTAGATGTCTTCCGGAAAGCCGACGCGGTGCATCGGCACCGCCTGGGCAAAAACCTTTTGCAGCTCGGGATTCTTCAGGTGTCCGCCCCCGATGTTGGTGACGAACAGCCCGGGCGCGATGGCGTTCACCGTAATTTTGTGCATCGCAAGCTCCATCGCGACGTTGTGCACCAGGTGATGACATGCGGCCTTGGCAGCCATGTAGGCTGCGCCGACCGCGGGCTCGACGCGCAGCGCGGCGACGGAGGTTGTGACGATGATGCGCCCGCTCTTGCGCGGCTTCATGTGCCGTGCGGCCGCGCGCACGGTGGCAAATACACCGTTGAGGTTGACGTTGATGGTCCGGTTCCACCGTTCGTCGGAGTAATTCTCGAGTGCGCCCTCGTCCGGACGGCCGCGGTCCGTTCCGAACCATGCGCCGAGGAAGCCGGGACCTGAATCGATGCCGGCATTCGCGAACACGACGTCGAGACGCCCGTAACGGGCGGCCGCCTCGTCGAAGGCGGAGTCGAGCGCCGGATGGTCGGTGACATCGACCACCTTTCCTTGCACGTCGAATCCGGCCGCTCGCAGGCGTCCGGTTTCGTCGGCGACGCGGCGGGTGTCGAGGTCGAGCAGCGTGACACGAGCGCCGTTTGCGGCTAGCGCCTCGACGAAACCCAGGCCCAGGCCGCTCGCGCCGCCCGTGACGATCACGCCGAGTCCCTCTACCTTGAACAGCTCCGAGATCTTCATGCCCGGTTCCTCGTGGTGCTCAGTTGCGTCCGCAAATGCTGCGGATCTATTCAGCTGGGCCAGAGGCCCAGTACCAGGCCGAAGGCCGCGAACTGCGCGATATGATAGCCGCCGTCGATCAGCAGCGCCGCGGCTGGCCGGTTGGCGAACATGTAATTGACGCCGAAGCTGGTTGCCACGAGGCACAGGCCGACGATCACGCCGGTCTGCAATCCGGCCATCGCACCCGTCCCCGGCGGGATCAGCGTGGACAGAAATCCCGCCGCGATGAGGCTGAACAGGTATGCGAATCCAAAGACCTTGGCGGGATGCCCCGGCTTGGCATCCGATACGGACATCGCCTTGCGCCATCTATCGCCGAACAGCGCGTTCGAGTACCAGGGACCACCGATCAGGAACGTGGCCAGTGCGGCGACGGCCGCACCCGGGACATTCACATCGAGCATGATTCACCCCCGCTGATTTGTTCGTCCGCTCCGCTTGCCGCGGCTTGCCGGCGATGCTACACCCGCCGATAGTTCCGGCGCCGGGTTCAACGATTGGCCGAGCCCGGCCGCTGCATTTCGGGTATGGTCGCGCCGTGCTGTATCTCGTCGACGCCAGCGTGTTCGTGTTCCGGGCCTACTACTCGGTGCCGATCGAGATCGCCGACCCCGATGGCAACCCGGTCAACGCGCTGCACGGTTTTGCACGCTTCCTGGGCGATCTCATCGAAAAGCACGCGCCGGTCCACATGGCGGTGGCTTTCGATCAGACGCTGACACCGTCGTATCGCAACGATATCTATCCAGCCTACAAGGCAAACCGCGAACCCGCTCCGGCCGAACTGCGGCGGCAGTTCGCGCTATGCCGGGCGTTCTGCCGCGTGCTCGGTGTCGCGGAGTTCGCGAGCCCCCGCTATGAGGCCGACGACATCATCGGAACGCTGGCGGCCAGGGCCCGCGAGGCGGGTCGCCCGGTGACCATCGCGAGCCGTGACAAGGACCTGACCCAGCTCCTCACCGGCGCGGATACCTACTGGGACGCGATCGCGGACGTGCGATACGGGTACGACGACATCGAGGCCCGGTTTGGCGTGCGGCCGGAGCGCATGGCGGACTTTCTCGCACTGATGGGCGACAGTGTCGACAACATACCCGGCGTGCCGGGTGTCGGTCGCAAGACCGCGCAGCAGCTGCTCAAGCACTACGACACGCTGACGGGCGTGTTCGACAACCTCGACGGAATCCCGAAGCTCAAGTTCCGTGGCGCGAGCTTTGTCGCGCAGAGCCTGCGCGAGCATCGCGAGTCGGCGTACCTGGCGCGCAGGCTCACCGGGATCGTGTGCGACATGCCGATGGACGAGGAGCTTGCGGACCTCGAGCGCCGTGCACCGGATCTTGGAGGCGTCGATGGCTTCTGCGATGCCCAGGGGTTCGGGCGCATGCTGCGGGAGCAGGCGAAACGCATCGCGGCACGCATGACGACGTGAAACGGAGCGGCTGTGCCGCGTGAGGATTCGACCGAGACGCTGCGGTGGGCATTGCAGACCGCGCTCGGCCGTTCGCTCGAGCCCGCGCCCTCGGCGCAGGTCGCCGGCGGCAGCATCGACGAGTGCGTGCGCTGGTCCAGTGACAACGGCGACCTCTTCATAAAGCTCGCGCCGGTGCAACGGCTGCCGGCGTTCGAGGCTGAGGCCGCGGGACTCGCGGAGCTCGCCGCCGCCGCTGCGATCCGGGTTCCCGCGCTGCTGGGCACCGGTACGGCTGCCTCGACGGCCTGGCTCGCGCTGCGCTGGATCGACTTCACCACGCCTGTCAGGCACAGCGAAGCGCTGCTCGGCGAGCAGCTTGCAAGCCTGCACCGCGTCGGGGCGCCGAGCTTCGGCTGGCATCGCGACAACTCGATCGGTGCGACGCCGCAGCTCAATGCGTGGGACGACGATTGGGCACGGTTCTTCGTCCGACACCGCCTCGCGATGCAGCTCGACCTCGCTGAGACCAACGGCGCGTCATCCCGCCTGCTCGAGCGCGGTCGACAGCTCGGCGAAATCGCGGGTGCGCTGTTCACAAGTTACCGCCCGGTTCCGTCGCTGCTGCATGGCGATCTGTGGGGTGGCAACTGGGCGACTGATGTGTCGGGCGAGCCGGTGGTGTTCGATCCTGCGGTCTATTTTGGTGACCGCGAAGCCGACATCGCCATGACGCGACTCTTCGGCGGGTTCGGTCCGGCGTTCTACGCCGCGTACCAGGCGGCGTGGCCGCTCGACCCGGCGGCCGGCACGCGCAGGGGCTTCTACAACCTCTACCACGTGCTCAATCACTTCAACCTGTTTGGCGGAGGTTACGGCGCGCAGGCCGAGGGAATCATCGAGCGGTTGCTCGCCGAGCTCGGCCACTGAGCGGTGCGCGCATGGCGGCCGCTCGACGGGCGCGACCGGTCAGTCCTTCGGCGGCAGGGAGACCTGCCCCTTGACGTCCGAGACCGTCACATCGCCGCTCGAGTCGGCCGTCAGCTCAAAGGCTCCGCCGATCTCCGCGACCGACACATCCCCTGATGAGTCGTTATCGATGCGGACGTCGCCGCTGATCCGCGTGATCCGGATCGAGCCCGAGCTGTCGCTGGGAATGACGACTTCGCGCGCGCCCTCGATGACGATGTCGCCCGAGCTGTCGGTCACCTGCACGCGGCCGGCGGCGTTCTCCACGCGAATGTCTCCCGAGCTGTCACCGATCTCGACATCCGCCGGGAGGTTGCGGGCGATGATGTCGCCGGAGCTGTCGGTGAGGCGTTCGACCTGCACGTCGTCGATGGTCATGTCACCGCTGCTGTCGGTGAGAGTCACCGGGATCCCGGCGGGCACGGCGATCCCGAGGTCGATCAGCGCATAGACGTTGCCAAAGCCCTCGAGCGGGTCCGGAACCTCGACGTAGACACGGACGACGTCGCCATTCCGTCGCGCCTCGACATTGATCTGCGACAGGATCTCCTCGCTCGAGGCGCAGGCACGCCCGTTGGCAGCGAGCACCTTCGTGGTGGACGGGCGCAGCGCGAGGTCGCCGGCGCGCGCGGCGATCTCGATGCGAGTTGCGCCGCTCGTGTCCACGCTTGTGGCGCGTTCGGCCGTGAACTTGCAGTCGCCCCAGGCGAAAGCCGTAGCGGGGAGAAGCAGGGCCGGGAGGAGCGCCAGGCAGATCGAGCGTGAAATGAGCATGGTCAGGCCATCCCTTCGAGGTCTCAGGGGGTTGGATGCCTGGTACGCGGGCAGGGTTGCAAGCGCCGGAAAAAAGTAGGCCGGAGCAGGGGGAGTTCCCTGCCCCGGCTTAGCGATCGTACTGACCACGCATCCGTCCCTGCTGCCTTCTATCGGCTGACGCGCGGCTTCCGAACGGCCCTGGCTCCGGGGGGTTGGTGTTCCAGGACGAGGCGAGCTTGCCCGGATCACTTGGCTGCCGTGTGACGGCTTTGTGAACAAGTCTTTGCGCCTGCTGTGCTCAGCCGCAGATGTGTCGCGTAGGTGCTTGATTCGCATCGCCGGTGGCGATTTTGTGAACGAGCTCACACCAGTACCACACCCCGGGAAGCCCCGCTCCAGGTAACTCTTCCCATTCTGTGACCTCACTCAAGGTCAGGGAATGTGACTTATCTACACTCACTCGCAAGTTGGGCCCGGGCGGCGAAATGCGGCTGCCCGGTTGATAGATCGATGATCGAGGAGGCTTCCTTGGCACCGTTGCCGGCGCAGGCTCGCGCAAATTCGAACCAGGCGTCTTCGACGGACGCCCGCGCAGACGCGGAGAGGCGAGTCGAGTTCATCGCCGTCACGCAGAGCGACGAGCTGCTCGAGCAGATTGGGCAGGCGCTCGACGGTGAATCGGCGATCCGCCATGCGGAGACGATCGCGGCGGCGGCCGAGCTGATCCAGGCGTCGCAGCCCTGTGTCGTGATGCTCGATGCGCGCGAGCACGCCAATCCGGGCAACGCCGTCGAACAGCTCCAGCCCGCGAACGGGCTGAGCGTGGTCGTGGTGTTCGCGCCGGCCGATCAGACCAACACCGTGGCGCAGGCGATCAAGCGCTCCGCGACCTTTGCGGTGCTGCCGCTCCCGATCGAAACGGCGAAGACCGCCGCGGTGCTCGAAGGCGCGCGCGAGGAGGCCATTGCGCGACGCAACCTGGCCACGCAACCGGAGGAACTGGCACCCGAGCCGATGCGCTACGGGATGCAGCCTTCGACGAGCCGCCCGGCTGCGCGCACGGGGCATCATGCGTCGACACCGGAATCATTTGCCGCGGACATGCGTCCGGGCGCAGCCAGTCCGCCGATGCGCAGTGGCCCGCCGCGAGCGCTGCTGCTGGGCGGCAGCGCAGCGGTTGTGCTGCTCGCGATCGTTGCCGCATGGTTCGTGATGCGGGGCGGCGAGGATGCGACCTCGGTTCCCAAGGCGACATCGCTCGACACGCCCGCGACCGCACCTCCGATCAACGAGCCCGTGACGCTCGGGTCGCCGTCGACCGCCGCGCCTGCGCCGGAAGCGACGCCCACGACGATACCGAGCCGGGGTGCGACACCAACGCCCCAGGCTTTCGTTGACGCCCCGATCGACGAGCTGCTCGACAAGGCGCGGATCGCGTTTCGTGAGCGCCGCTATACGGACCCTGAGAAGGACAACGCTTTCCTCTACTACCGCTCCGTCCTGGCCCAGGAGCCCGACAACGGCGAAGCGCTCGAAGGCCTGACCCGCATCGGGGGCCTGCTCGACGCGCGCCTGCAGTCGGCAATGGCCGAGGAGCGCTATGACGAAGCCTCGGCGACGCTGGCACGCCTCAAGCTCATCAAGCCGAACGACGTTCAGCTCAAGGCGACGGAAGCGAAGCTTGCAGAAATACGCATCGCTGCCGCCCTCGAGGACGACGAGGCGGACCGCGCAGCGGCGCTCCTTCGCCAGGCGACGCAGTCGAGCGTATTGCCGCCCGAGCGCACCGCGCGCCTGCGCGAGGAGATCGACAAACGGCAGGCCGATGCGCGAACCCAGCGTCTCGCGGAGCTGGTCTCGGTCCGCATACGCGATGGCCGGCTCGTGGAGCCCTCGAACGACAGCGCCAAGTTCCATCTGACCCAGCTGCGGAAGGTCGCCGGCGACTCGCGACGCACCACGGCCGCTGCGCGCGAGCTCGAAAACGCATACCTGAAGCGCGCACGTGAAGCAGGCACCGCGAAACAGGCCGCGGAGTACGAGCGCTGGCTCGACGAGGCGCGGGAGATCGGTGCAAGTCCCGCGCGAATCAGCGCCTTGCAGCGCGAGGTACGGACCGCGACCGCGGCGAAGGCCACTGTGCCCGACGCCGACAGGAACGCGAAGCTGGTGCAGGAACGCATCAACGACGGGCGCCTGCTCGACCCAGCGCAGGACAGTGCGCTCTTCCACCTCAACGCGCTGCGCGCGAGCGACCCTGCGGGCGCTGCCTCGGCAGCGGGTGCGTTGTCGGCGGGACTTCTCGAACACAGCCGCAGTTCGCTCGCCGCGGGGCGGCTCGACGACGCGGAGCGTCACGTAGTTGCAGCGCGGCAGCTCGGACTCAATCTGCAGGACGTGCAGGAAGTGGAGACGAGCATCGCAGCCGCGCGCATTCCGGCGCCGGCGGCGCCTGTGCAGGTCACCGCAGACAAGCTGAAGCGTACGCGCTACGTCGCGCCGGAATATCCGCGGCAGGCGCTCGCCAAGGACCTACGCGGCGAGGTGCGGCTCAAGTACACCATCGATGCGGAAGGGCGGGTCAAGGATGCGGCGGTGACCGCGTCGAACCCCGCCGGCGTGTTCGACGAGGTGGCGCTCGCCGCTGTGCGGCGCTGGCGCTTCAAGCCCTATGAGGTCGACGGCCAGCCGGTCGAAGCCGTCACGGGCACAGTCATGGTCTTTAAACCCGGCGACGACTCGGACCGCTGAGTCGCCGCCCCGGTCCTACTCAGGAGATTCCCCCGCCATGCGCGAGCTGTTCGCACGATACCGGGATACGGCCACGATGGCCGGCTTTCTGGTCCTGCTCGTAGCGTTCATCGGTACGGTGCTCGTGCCGGGTTACCGGCTGGCCAACGACTTGTCCGCCAATAGCGCGGCGCTGAAGCTCGTAAGCGAGCAGCGGGGTCAGCCGGAGGTGATGATGCGGCTGCTCGAGGCGCTCCGCGACCAGCTTCGTGGCGGCGGCTACGTCGGCCAATCGCTGAAGGACCTGGGCGTCACGGTCCCGGGTTACGACGCCGCGCTGGCGCAGCTCGGCGAGTCGGCGGCGCAGCAGGCACCCGAGTTCGCGGAGGCCAGGCAGCTCTGGGGCGCGCTCCACGCGCAGGTCGCCCCGATTGCCGGCTTCGCCGGTATTCCCTACAGCGACTCGGACATCGCCGGAACGCGTATCAACGCGGCCGGCCGCGAGCTGCTCGAGGACGCACGCAACGCGCTCACGCTGGGTCGCGACACCGCGCCACAGTTGACCAAGCGGATGACATCAATCGGCGCGCGCCTCGAGCGGGAGGTTGCTCACGGGGCCGCGACGCTTCGCAAGCTCATGATCATCGGCGTGGCATTCGCCTCGGTGCTGGTCGCCTTACTGCTCTATGTCCAGTTGCTCAAGTCGCGTCACGAGCGCGTTGCGCGCGAGGCCCAGAACCAGACCCGGGATATCCTGGCCACGGTGAAGGAAGGCTTATTCCTGATCGACAGCGACTTTCGAATCGCCAAGGCGCACTCGGCCGCCCTTTCCGCGCTGATGCGGCGCGAAAATTTCAACGACCTGACCTTCGGGGACCTGCTCGGCCAGCTCGTGCCCGAGAAGACGCTCGAGACGGCGACCAAGTACGTCAAGCTGCTGTGGGGCGAGCGGGTCAACGAGAATCTCATCAAGAGCATCAACCCGCTGGCGGAGGTTGAGGTCAACTTCGACCGCCGACAAGGCGGGAACGACATCCGATATCTCGAGTTCGACTTCCATCGCGTAAAGGGCGACGGTGGCGCACGGCAGATCCTGGTGTCGGTCAACGACGTCACCTCGCGTGTACTGCTGTCCCGCGAACTCAAGGAATCGCAGTCGAGCAACTCGGTCCAGATGGACATGCTGCTCGGGATTCTGCGGATCGAGCCGCGCCAGCTCGTATCGTTCCTCTCTGACAGCGACGCGACCCTCAAGATGGTCAACACCGTGCTCAAGGTCCCGGCGCGCGACGATGCGGGCTTCCGGCAGAAGATCGACCAGATGTTCCGCGAGATGCACAAGCTGAAGGGTGAATCGGCCGCGATGGGGCTCGTCACCGTCGAGAACCGCGCGCACGCGTTCGAAGACATGCTGAAGGAGCTGCGAGATCGCCCGGAGCTGACCGGTAACGACTTCCTGCCGCTGCTCGTGCGGCTCGACGACCTGTTCGCGCACTTCAAGACGGTGCGCGAGCTCATCGACCAGCTCGATGGTCTGCGGGCGGCGGCACAGGTGGGCGCCATCGTCAGCGGCGGTACCATGGCCGTGCAGGCCATGGATGTCTCCCGCGTGCTCATGCAGCGACCGGTTCAGGATGTAACCAGCGGGCTCGAGTCTCTCGCCCAGCGAATCGCCGGGGAGTACGGCAAGAAGGTGCGATTCGAGGTCCGCGGCCTCGAGCTCGTGCCGAGCGACTTCCTGCGCACGATCCGCGCAGTGGCCATCCAGTTCGTCCGCAACGCGGTGGTCCACGGGATCGAGGACCAGACACAGCGCGTCACCAGCGGCAAGCCCGATACCGGAACGATGCAGCTCGAGTTCACCCGAGCGGCCAATGGAATCGACATGGTCTTTCAGGACGACGGAGCAGGTCTCCTCGCCGACGAGATCAAGGAGGCGGCCGTGCGCCGCGGCACGATCACCGCCGAGGAAGCCCGCACGCTCGACGGCAAGGCCGCGATCGGCCTCATCTTCCGCCCCGGCTTCTCGACGCAGGAACAGGAAACGAAGGACGCGGGCCGCGGCGTCGGCCTCGACGTGGTGTGGAAGACCGTGCGCAGCATGGGTGGTCGGATCTCGGTGTCGACCGCGCCGGGCAAGTTCACCCGCTTCAAGATCCATCTCCCGAACGAGAGCGTCCAGCAGGGCGCGGTCGCCTGATCGACCGGGAAAGAGAAGATGTCCGCAGTACCCCGCAACGCGCCGCTCAGGCTGCTCATCGTCGACGACTCGAACATCATGCGTCGCCGTATCGAGCGCTGTCAGAACATCCCCCAGCTCGAGGTCGTCGGCTCTGCTTCCAACGGCCTCGATGCGCTCGAGCTGTTCTGCAAGACCGACCCCGACGTCGTCACGATGGACATCACGATGCCGCACATGGACGGCATCGAGTGCGTCGAGCGGATCGTCGCCATCAAGCCGAACATCCTGATCCTCGTGATCTCGGCGCTCGCGGACAAGGCGACGGCCGTCGAGGCGATGGAGAAGGGGGCGAACGGCTTCCTCAACAAGCCGTTCTCCGACCGTCAGCTCAACGACGCGCTGGAAGAGCTGCTCGGCAACGCCTGACAAGAAGAAAACATGTTCGACGAACACGAAATACGCACTTTCGTATACGGGACTACCCGGTACTTCGAGGTCGCGGCGCAACAGCCTGCGACGGTGGGTTCACCTTACCTGGTTACGCAAGGTGCGCCGGAGACCGCCGAGTACACCGGTATCATCAACATCACGGGTCGCCGCAACGGCATCGTTTATTTCACCGCGCCGCGCGGCATGCTGATCGTCATGCTGATGAAAATGAACGAGAGCGACGTGTCGCACGACAACCTGTGCGACCTGGTCGGCGAAGTCGCGAACACGATTTCCGGCAATGCGCGCCGCGACTTCGGCAAGGAATTCATGATCTCGGCGCCCGAGGTGGTCTCGGGAAACGGCAAGGATGTGAAGCCGCCGACCGGCTGCCGGCCGTTCGTGATCCCGATCAACTGG
>DATJKD010000031.1:0-3734 GCA_035491795.1 Steroidobacteraceae bacterium
CGTCAGCGCGGCGTAAGACCAAGCTGTCGGAGCAGATTTATCACCGGCGCCGCGCGGGCCAGCCGGCCGGCGACACCTGGGCGGGTCGCGAGGACCGCCATCCCGACCAGCGCCAGGACCGACACGGTGCCCCGGCCGGTCAACGCGCGCATCGTCGCGCTGCGCGGAAAGGTATCGTCCTCCGCCGGCAGCAACACGTCTCGCAGCTCGGCGCGCGTTGCCGCGAGCTCATCGTGCACCTTCGCGCCGCGTCCGTCGCGTTCCTCGATCATGTCCCATCCTCCCTCGTGTCATTGCGCTCGATGATCTCCCGCAGCGCCTCACGATCCCTGGTCCATTCGTCGCGCAGCCGCTCGAACACCCGCGCGATCTGTTGTCGCTCGCGACGCGCAACGTCGCCGGTCGCAATCGCGATTGCCAGGAAAAAGAGCGCCAGTCCCGCGATCACGATGTAGCGGTATGGCGTATCCCAGGCAATAGCGACCGCTAAACCACACAGCATCGTCACCGCGAGGAACGCGGTGAGGATGCAGGTGGCGGCAGCCAGCACGCGTCGACGCATCCGCGCCGCGATACCGTCGAGTTCCTCGGTCGCGAGGTCGACGTACCCGAGCGCGTGGCGGGCCAGGAGCGGCACCATCCGCGGCAACGCGTACAGCAGGTTCACCGCTGGATCCGCGTGCTCATACTCAGCAGTACCGCGATCGCGGCGCCCGCCGCGGCGGCAATGCCCACGGCCGACCAGGGGTTGTCGTGCACATAGGTATCGGTGGTGGTTACTGCCTGCTTGGCGGAAGTTCGCACCCGCTCCGTGCCGTTGTGCAACGAAGCCTTGGTCGAAGCAAGCGTGCGCTGAAGCTTCTCCCGCGCGCGCGCGAGATCGGCATCATCCAGATGTGCGACGCGCTTGATGAGGTCCTCGACATCGGCGATGAGATTTCGAACCTCAGTCGCGCCGGCGCGGCCCGTGGCGCGGAGCGCCTCGTGCGCCGGCTGGAGTACCTCGTCCGCTTGATACAGGTCGGAGTTGCTGTTCATGGTGGGGACCTCCTGGTCGGTATGCGTGGGGGCGGTTTTGGCCGATTCGACGGAGCGACGGACCGGCTACCCTCGATTGCACCACGCGGGGCCCGCCGCCACAGTAGGTGCATTGGGAGCCGGCGCGTAGGCGATTACTGACGGACCAGCCGGCACTTGGCGGTTATCGTGCCATCAGCCCCGCCGAATTGAGGAGAACCCATGGCAAGGATCATCTGGAAAGGCGCGATCAGCTTCAGCCTGGTCCACATCCCGGTCTCGCTGCACACCGCCACGCGCGCCAACGAGCTCGACCTCGACCTGCTGGACCGGCGCGATTTTTCGCCCGTCGGCTATCAGCGCATCAACAAGTCGACCGGCAAGGCGGTCGAATGGGCCGACATCGTCAAGGGTTACGAGTACAAGAAAGGCGAGTACGTGGCGCTCACCGACGAGGACTTCCGCCGCGCGAATGTAAAGGCCACCCAGACCATCGCCATCCAGAGCTTCGTGCGGCCGCAGGAGATTTCGGCGCAGTACTTCGAGACGCCGTATTACGTCGCGCCCGACAAGCGGGGTCAGAAGGTATACGCGCTGCTCCGTGAAGCATTGCGAGAGTCCGAACGGTGGGCCATTGGGTCGGTCGTGGTGCGGACGCGCGCGTACCCGTGTGCGCTGATTCCTCAGGGCCACATCCTGGTGCTCAATACACTCCGCTACGCGGACGAGATCCTGCCGGTGGACGCCATCGATGCGCCGACCGACTCCTCGCGCAAGGTCGGAGTGACCGCGAAGGAACTCGAGCTCGCGCTCAAGCTCATCGCGGACCTGTCCGAAAAGTGGGATCCGAAGCAGTACAAAGACAGCTACCGGGACGATCTGCTGAAGAGAGTCGAGGAAAAGGCGAAAAAGGGCCAGGCCCACACGCTCACGAAGGGTTCGCGGGAGAAGCCCGCGCGCCGGAGCGCCGAGATCATCGACCTTGCGACGCTGCTCAAACGCAGCCTCGCGGCGAAGTCCTCCCGCCCGTCAGGCCGTGCCGCGGGGCGTCGATCGGCGGCCCGGAGCCGTACGCACCGTGCGGGTATGCGGCGCCGCGCCTGATCCGTCGTTGGGGAGACTCACTCCGGAGTAACACGCCAGACGGTGTTGCCTACGTCGTCCGCGACGAGCAGCGCGCCCTTCCGGTCGGCGGCGACACCGACGGGACGACCTTGCGCGTTGCCGTCTTCGTCGAGAAAGCCGGTCAGGACTTCCTCGAGCGGACCCGCCGGCTGACCGGCCGAGAACGGCACGAACACCACGCGGTAGCCCAGCCTCGGCTCGCGATTCCAGGATCCGTGCTGACCGATGAATGCACCGCCGCGATAGCGGGCGGGTAGCAGCGAGCCGTCATAGAAGGCCAGGCCCAGCGACGCGGTGTGCGAACCCAGTGCGTACTCGGGCACGAGGGCGCGGGCTACGAGCTCGGGCCGTTGCGGCTGCACGCGCTCGTCGACGTGGGGGCCGAAATAACTGTATGGCCACCCATAGAAACCGCCGGCACGAACCGACGTGAGATAGTCGGGCACGAGATCGCTGCCGATCTCGTCGCGCTCGTTGACGACCGTCCACAGCATGCCCGTGACGGGCTGCCAGGCAAGACCGTTCGGGTTGCGGAGCCCGCCTGCGAAGAGGCGCGCAGCGCCGGTCGCACGGTCGATCTCCAGGATGGCGGCGCGGTTCTCCTCCTGGTCCATCCCGTGCTCCGCAACGTTGCTGTTCGAGCCGACGGTGACGTACAGCCGTGAGCCGTCGGGGCTCGCGATCACGTTCTTGGTCCAGTGATGGTTGCGCGCGCCGCCCGGCAACTCGGCAAGGCGCTGACCGGGCCCCGCGATACGCGTGTCGCCGTCGTGATACGGAAAACGAACCACGGCGTCGGTGTTCGCAACGTAGAAGTCCTGCCCGACGAGGACCATGCCGAACGGGGAGTTGAGACCCTCGATGAATGCCGTGCGGAGTTCCGCAGCGCCGTCGCCATCGGCGTCGCGCAGTAGAGTGATCCGGTTCGCGCTGGGCACGCCGGCCCCGGCGTCTTTCATCGCGCGCTTCATGAACCACGCGCGGATGCCCTTCGAGTCCTCCGGTCGCGGCGGCGCATTGGTCTCCGCGACGAGCACGTCGCCGTTCGGGAGCACATAGAGCCAACGTGGATGGTCGAGGCCGGTCGCAAACGCATTTACGGCCAATCCTGCTGCCGCCGTCGGCGACCTGCCCTCCCGCCACCCGACCGCCGGGGCGATGTTTACCGTCGGAATGAGCGTCGGGTTTGGCGGGGGAAGGGCGGGTTTTAGCCCAGTGCCGGCCGTGTCGGGCAGCGTGGCCTGTTCGCTGCACCCTGCGACCAGCGTACACAGCAGCATGGTCCTGAAGCCAGCGTTCACGGGACGAGGATGCGAGCCGGCGGCGGGTGCCTGCCGTCGGCTGAGCGCGCGCAATGCTGTCGGCCTGTGATTCGACGCCGGGGTGCGAGGGTTACAGACGTGTAGGAAAGGTCCGACACCGGTCAGCGGATACGGATTCCGGGTAATCAAACCGCGGCTACACTGCCGGCTTGCCCAGCGATCCAAAGCTCAGCCGACCGTCGGCCCCGGTCCAAGCGATCGACACGCAGGTCGAGGCGGCGCGGCACGTGCTTTTCGGACGCGTCCTGCCGGCGCTGCGCCACGCGCTCG
>DATJKD010000032.1:0-5573 GCA_035491795.1 Steroidobacteraceae bacterium
GACGCCGCTGTTGCGCACGCCGAAGCGCTCGCCGGCCATGCCGCGGATATAGGCTTCACCCGCGGTCCCGCCGTAGAACGCCACGTTGCCGACCACGATATTGCGTTCCGCGGCGAACACCGCCTCGCGCGGCGGGAAGACGATAATCCGGCCGCCGGACAGTCCCTTGCCGACGTAGTCGTTGGCATCGCCCTCGAGCGAGAGCGTCATTCCTGGCGGGATGAAGGCGCCGAAGCTCTGACCCGCCGAGCCGCGGAAATGCAGGCGCACGGTGTCCTCGGGCAGACCCTTCGCGCCGTGACGCCGCGTGATCTCGCTGCCGACGATCGTACCCACCACGCGATTGACGTTGCGGATCGGCAATTCCGCCGCGACCTCCTCGCCGCGCTCGATCGCGGGTGCGCAGAGATCGAGCAGCTTGGTGACGTCGAGCGATCGCTCGAGCCCGTGATCCTGGCGGTCCTGGCAGTAGCGACCCCAGTCCGGGTCGACCTCGGGCTGGTAGAGCAGGTTGGTGAAGTCCAGACCGCGGGCCTTCCAGTGATCGATCGCCCGACGCGGTTCGAGCCGGTCGACCCGACCAACCATCTCCTCCACGGTCCGGAAGCCGAGCTCAGCCATCAGCTCACGCATCTCCTGCGCGATGAAGCGCATGAAGTTGACCACGTGCTCCGGCCGGCCCATGAACTTCTCGCGCAGCCGCGGATCCTGCGTGGCGACGCCGGCGGGGCAGGTGTTCAGGTGGCAGACCCGCATCATGATGCAGCCGGTCGCGACCAGCGGCGCGGTTGCGAAGCCGAATTCCTCGGCACCGAGCAGCGCCGCCACCACTACGTCGCGACCGGTCTTGAGCTGTCCGTCGGTCTCGACCGCAATGCGGCTGCGCAGGTTGTTGAGGACCAGCGTCTGGTGCGTCTCCGCGAGGCCAAGCTCCCACGGCAGCCCCGCGTGCGCGATCGAGGTCAGCGGCGAAGCGCCGGTGCCACCGTCGTGGCCGCTGATCAGCACGACATCGGCGTGCGCCTTCGCCACGCCGGCCGCGATGGTCCCGACGCCGGCTTCCGCGACGAGCTTGACGCTGATCCGCGCCTCGCGGTTCGCGTTCTTCAAGTCGTGGATGAGCTCCGCGAGGTCCTCGATGGAGTAGATGTCGTGGTGCGGCGGCGGCGAGATGAGGCCAACACCCGCGGTGGTGTGCCTGGTGCGGGCGATCCAGGGGTAGACCTTGGTGCCCGGGAGCTGGCCACCTTCGCCGGGCTTCGCGCCCTGCGCCATCTTGATCTGCAGCTCCTTCGCGTTGACCAGGTATTCGCTCGTTACGCCGAAACGCCCGGACGCGACCTGCTTGATCGCCGAGTTCTTCGAGTCTCCGTTCAGGAGTCGGACGTAGCGATCCGGATCCTCGCCGCCCTCGCCGGTGTTGCTCCTGCCGCCGATGCGGTTCATCGCAATGGCAAGCGTCTCGTGCGCCTCCTTGCTTATGGAGCCGTAGGACATCGCGCCGGTCTTGAAGCGCTTGACGATGCTCTCGACGGGCTCGACTTCCTCGAGAGGCACCGGGTCGGCCGGCTTGAGCTCGAGCAGGCCGCGCAGCGTGCAGAGCGCCGCCGTGTTGCCGTCGATGATCCGCGAGTACTCCTTGAAGCTCGCGTAACTGCCGTTCCGCACCGCCTTCTGCAGCCGGTGGATCGACTCCGGGTTGAAAAGATGATGCTCGCTGTTGGCCCGCCACTGGTACTGGCCGCCCGACGGCAGCGCGCTGCGGTCGGCGGCCCGCTCGGAGAAGGCCGCACCGTGGCGCATCAGCACTTCCTGCGCGATCACGTCGGTGCCGATTCCGCCCACGCGCGAGGCGGTCCAGCTGAAATACTCGTCGATCACGTCCTGGCGCAGCCCCACGGCTTCGAACACCTGGGCGCCGCGGTAGCTCTGGAGCGAGGAGATGCCCATCTTCGACGCGACCTTGATTACGCCCTTCGAGGCGGCCTTGACGAAGTTCCGGCAGGCGGTGCGATGGTCGACGCCGGGGAGCAGGCCGTCGTCGATCATCCGGTCGAGCGTCTCGAACGTGAGCCAGGGATTGATCGCGCTCACGCCATAGCCGATCAGGAGCGCGAAGTGATGCACCTCGCGGGCATCGCCGGTCTCGATCACGAGGCTTGCGCGCGTGCGAAGCCCCTCGCGGATCAGGTAGTGGTGGAGCCCGGCTACGGCCATGAGCGACGGGATCGGCGCGAACTCGCGGTTGACCCCGCGGTCGGAGAGCACGATGACGTTGACTTCCTCCTCCTCGATCAGGCGCCGCGCCATCAGACGCAGCTCCTCCATCGACTTGACGAGGCCCTTCTCACCGCGCGTCACGCGGAACAGGATCGGCAGCACGCCGACCCTCAAGCCCGGCAGATCCATGCGCCGCACTTTCGCGAACTCGTCGTTGCTCAGGATCGGCCACTTGAGCTCGAGGCGCCGGCAGTCCGAGGGCTGGGGGTTGAGCAGGTTGCCCTCGGAGCCGAGCCGCGTCTCGGCCGAGGTGATCAGCTCCTCGCGGATGCAGTCGATCGGCGGGTTGGTCACCTGCGCGAAGAGCTGCTTGAAATAGTCGTAAAGCAGGCGGGGGCGATTCGACAGCACCGCGAGCGGCGCGTCATTGCCCATCGAGCCCACGGCCTCGACCCCGTCGCGCGCCATCGGCGCGAGGAGCATGCGCTCCTCCTCGAAGCTGTAGCCGAACGCCACCTGCCGCTGCAGCAGGCTGTCCGGATCGGGCGCTGGCCCTTCGGGCGCAGGAGGCAGGTCCTCGAGATGCACCAGGTACTCGTCGAGCCACTCTCGGTACGGTCGGTCGGCGGCGACCGTGTGCTTGATTTCCTCGTCGTCGATGATGCGGCCCTGTACGGTGTCGACCAGGAACATGCGCCCGGGCTGCAGTCGGCCCTTGAGCACGACATCCTGCGGCGGCAGGTCGAGCACGCCGGCCTCCGAGGCCATGACCACCAGGTCGTCCTTCGTCACGTAGTAGCGCGAAGGGCGCAAGCCGTTGCGATCGAGCACGGCGCCGATCAGCCGCCCGTCGGTGAACGCGATGGAGGCGGGCCCGTCCCATGGCTCCATCAGGCTCGAGTGGTACTGGTAGAAGGCGCGCTTGCGGTCGTCCATCCCCTCGTGGTTCGACCAGGGCTCCGGGATCATCATCATCATCGCGTGCGGCAGCGAGCGGCCCGCCAGCATCAGGAGCTCGAGCGTATTGTCGAACATCCCCGAGTCGCTGCCGTTGGGGTTGATGATCGGCCGGATGTCCGCGATGTCGGCGCCGAAGGCGTCGGACTCGAAGCGCGCCTCGCGGGCGTGCATCCAGTTGGCGTTGCCGCGCACGGTGTTGATCTCGCCGTTGTGCGCGAGGTAGCGGTACGGGTGCGCGCGGTCCCAGCTCGGAAAGGTGTTGGTGCTGAACCGCGAATGGACGAGCGCTAGCGCCGTCTCGATCGCCGGGTTCTTCAGGTCCAGGAAATACTGGTCGAGCTGGCCGGTGAGCAGCATGCCCTTGAAGACGATGGTGCGGCTCGAGAGGCTGACGACGTACCAGTACTCGGCTCCGGCCATCGTCGAGGTGCGGATTTCGTTGTAGGCGCGCTTGCGGATCACGTACAGCTTGCGCTCGAAGTCGAGCTCGTCGGTGATCGCGGGATTGCGCCGGATGAACACCTGGCGCATGAAGGGCTCGCAGGATCGGGCGGTTTCGCCGAGCATCCCGTTCGCCACCTGTACCGTGCGCCAGCCGAGCACCTGCTGGCCCTCGGCCTGCACCACCTGCTCGAAGCGCTCCTCGATCAGGCGCCGCACGGTCGGGTTCCGGGGCAGGAAGATGATGCCGCTGCCGTACTCACCGGGCGCCGGCAGCGTAAAGCGCGCCTTGCGGCTAACTTCCTCGTTGAAGGCGTGCGGCATCTGGATCAGCACGCCGGCCCCATCGCCGGTGTTGGTTTCGGCACCGCAGGCGCCGCGATGATCGAGATTCTTCAGGACCTGGAGCGCCTGCTCCAGGATCCGATGCGACCTGCGACCCTGGATGTCGACGACGAAACCGACGCCGCAGGCATCGTGCTCGAAGCGCGGGTCGTAGAGTCCCTGCGCACCCGGCGCGCGGACACGCCGGTTCGATCCGTGCACGCGACCGGCCGGAGGCTTCGCACGGTCCTTGCTCGGCGCGATGCTCATGGGGTCTCGTCCGTATGACATGGGCGCTGACGGCCGTCAATGCAGTGCAAAAGTTGAGCCTGCTCCTGGCGATCACATGTGGTTATGAGCATATGACTCGCGCGCGCCTGCGGCGATCGCGGCGCGTACCGCCCGATCAGGGACTTTGCTATCGTTGCCGCCCCAACGATACCCGGGAGCGATCATGGAACAGACGGTCGGAGCGGGGATGGGGATCGTCGTTTTCCTGTTGATTGTGGCCGGCACCGGTCTCCTGATCGGCGCGGTCGCGCGGCTCGTACTGCCCGGACCCGATCCGATGAGCTGGCCGGCCACGCTTGGTTACGGACTGGTCGGCTCGGTGCTGGGCGGGCTTGTCTCGCGCCTGCTTCACGTCCCGCGGTTTCTCGATATCGTCATTGCCATTGCCTTCGCGGCGGGGCTCATCTGGTTCTTCCGTCGGCGCCCAAGCTCCGCACCTCCGCCTGTCACGCCGGAACGCCGCGACTAGCTTGCCGCAACGCCGTTTCCGATCTCGTCCACGGGCGGCGGACGGGCCGACGCCGTTCGCCCGGCAGCGTCGCCGTCGACGCGAGATCGCCGAACCACCACCCGGCGCCGGCGCTGCCTGGGCGCTGTCAAACGCGGCGGGGTGGCGGACCGCGGTTACGGTCGATGCGCTGGTGCTCGCGTTCGCCTTCAGCGCGGCGGTCGGACTCGTGTTCGGCCTGTGGCCCGCGAGACGCGCGGCGCTGCTCGACCCGATCGAGGCGCTGCGGCACGAATAGTCAGCGGCTGAGCATGTGGATCTGCCAGAGGTCCCGCGCATTCAGGTGCATGAAGGGTTTCATGGCGCGCTTGCCCGTGCGGCCGATGCTGCGCTCGAGATACCGGAGCTCGTCGAACTTGGCGCGGGTGCCGGGTTCGAGCTCCGGTGACAGGCCTTCCTGCCGCATCAGGAGCATTCCCTTCGCCATCATCTCGAGCTCGAGGTGCAGCCGCAGGTAGCAGAGCATGTCGGCCACGACCTCGCCGCGGAAATGGCTGCGCAGCGATTGCAGATAGGATCCGACATTCGACTTGTCGAACTCGTCGGAATCAAGCAACTCGAGCAACCGGGCGTCGGCATCGAAGTCCGCTCCCAGCCAGTCACCGACCGAGCGCTCGCTGCGTTGGAACACCAGCCATGCCAGCGGGGGCAGGGCGATGAGGATGCCGAGCGTCGACAACACCGGCTGGAACAGGAAGTGGTTGAAGGCCGAATGAAGCACTATCGCGGCCGCGAGGCCGGGCAGCAGGGCCGTGAGGTCGCCCGGGCGCTTCTCGGTCAGCGCCATCGAGATGATCGCGAAGATCGCCGTGGCGCCGCCGTGCATGAT
>DATJKD010000033.1:0-38651 GCA_035491795.1 Steroidobacteraceae bacterium
GGCGATCGGTTTGCTCGCGCTGGCCATCGTCGGCGGCTGCGGCGGCGACGGCGACGGCGCGACGATGCCGCCACCGCAACCCACGGGGATCCAGGTCACGCGTGTGTACCCGGCGCTCACCTTCACGAACCCTGTGCTCGCGGTCCAGGCGCCGGGCGACGACGCGCGCTGGTTCGTCGTTGAGCAGGCCGGTCGCGTGCTCGCCTTCGACAACCTCGACACGGTCACCACGACCAGCGAATTCATCGATATCTCCGCGCGCGTCCAGGACGGCGGGGAGCGAGGTTTGCTCGGCATGGCCTTCGACCCGCTGTTCGCGAGCAACGGGCGCGTATTCCTGCACTACACTCGCGACAACAACGGTCAGCTGCAGTCAGTGCTCGCGGCGTACACCAGCCGCGACGGCGGCGCGACTCTCGACCCGACGCACGAGTCGATCCTGCTCACCGTCGACCAGCCGTTCGACAACCACAACGGCGGCCATCTCGCCTTCGGCCCGGACGGCATGCTGTACATGGCGCTCGGCGACGGCGGTGGCGGCGGTGATCCGAACAACAACGGACAGAACCCGAACAACCTTCTCGGCAAGATCCTGAGGCTCGACGTCTCGAGCGGCACGGCCTACTCGATTCCCACCGACAACCGCTGGGCCGGCAATGCGCCCTGCACGACAGGCACCCCTGCCGCGGAATGCCCGGAGATCCACGCCTACGGTCTGCGCAATCCCTGGCGATTCAGCTTCGACGCATCGACGGGCGACCTCTGGGTGGGCGACGTCGGCCAGGACGACTGGGAGGAAGTAGATCGCATCGTCGCAGGCAGCAACTACGGCTGGGGAATCCGCGAAGGCGCGCACTGCTTCAACCCGCCGACCGGCTGCCCGACTCAAAGCGATGGCGACACGCTCATCGATCCCGACGCCGAATACGACCACGGCCTCGGCGAATCGGTGACCGGAGGATACGTGTACCGCGGCGCAGGCGTAGCCTCACTGACCGGGCGCTACGTGTTCGGCGATTTCATCTCGGGGCGGATTTTTGCGCATACGCCCGGCTCCGGTGACCGCGCCCCGGACCAGCTTCTCGACACGTCGCTGCGGATCAGCTCGTTCGCCCAGGGAGAGGACGGCGAGATCTATGTAGTGGACTACGGCGACCCCGCCATCGCCGCTGACGGCGGCCTATACCGGATCGACGCCGGCTAGGTTACAGGCGGCGCGAGTCCCGACCGCAGCGTCGGCGGACTGTCGAGGGGCCGGTGAGTCCGTCATACTCAGGGGATGCGGCTCAAGTTCACGAAGATGCATGGGCTCGGCAACGACTTCATCGTCTTCGACGCTCCGCGGCCCCACGAAGTCCCCACGCCTGCGCAGTTGCGCCGGCTCGCCGACCGCCGCACCGGCATCGGCTTCGACCAGGCGCTGGTGCTCTCCGCGCCGCGCAGCCCGGGCACCGATGTCTACTACCGCATCTTCAACGCCGATGGCACCGAGGTCGAACAATGCGGCAACGGCGCGCGCTGCATCGCGACGCTTGTCGCCCGGCGCAATTCCCGTCGCGAGCGCCCGATGCGCCTCGGGAGCCCGGGTGGCGTTGTCGACGCCGTGATGCGCGACGACGGTCTCGTATCGGTCGCGTTCGGCCTGCCGGATTTCGATCCGCACTCCCTGCCGTTCGAGGCCGCGGCCGAAGCGGCGAGCTATCACATCGATCTCTCGAGCGGAACCGTCGAGTTCGGCGCCGTATCCATCGGCAATCCGCACGCGGTAATCCGGGTCGCATCGGTGGCCGACGCACCGGTGGACACCGTGGGACCCGCCATGGAGAATCACGCGCGTTTTCCGCGCCGCGTCAACGTGGGCTTCGTCGAGATCGTGTCACCGGAGCACGTCCGGCTCCGGGTATTCGAACGCGGCACGGGCGAGACACTCGCCTGCGGCACGGGCGCCTGCGCCGCGGTTGCGATCGGTCGCCGGCACGGCCCGCTTGCCGAGGAGGTCCGCGTCGACACGCGTGGCGGACGGCTGATCGTTGGTTGGCGTGGACCTGGAGAGCCGATCTGGCTCACCGGCCCGGCCGAAACGTCCTTCGAAGGGCAGGTTGAACTGCAGGACTACGTGATGGAGGAATCCGCATGAACAAGCAGACCGCGCGCGGCATCGACGCGACCGCGATCGACGACGACCGAATCGCGGAGCACCTGGTGGCACACCCGGACTTCTTCGAGCGCAATGCCAGCGTGCTGGCCCGTTTGCGGCTTCCCCATCAGCGCGGCAGCGCCGCCGTCTCGCTGGTCGAGCGGCAGGTGCTCGTGCTGCGCGAGAAGAACACCAATCTCGAGCTTCGGCTCCACGAGCTGATCGAGAACGGTCGGACCAACGACCTGACGACGGAGCGTATGCACAAGCTGACGCGACGTCTCATTCGTGCGCGTGATCTGTCGAGCGTCATCGCTGCGCTCGAAACCTCGCTCCGCGAGGACTTCGGCGCGTCGCGCTGGGTGGCGCTGATCACGGACAGCTCGCTTCCGGGTATTGCGGGGTTCGCCAACCAGCACCTGCGCGTGGTGACCCGCGGTGCCCCGGAGCTGCGCATCTTCGAGACCTTCTTCGAGAACGCCCGGCCGCGCAGCGGCCAGATCCGCGACACGCAGCGCGAGTATCTGTTCGGCGGCGATGGCAGCCCGGTCGGGTCGAGCGCGTTGGTCCCGCTGGGCGAGCGCGCCTCGATCGGCTTGCTCGCGATCGGCAGCCACGACACCGAGCGCTTCCTGCCGACCATGAGCACGGACTTCCTCGTGCGGATCGGCGAGCTCGTCAGCGAGGCGATGCTCGCCCGCAGCGCATGAGCGGGGCGCTCGCGGGCGGCGTCGACCGCTTCCTCGCGAGCCTGCGCAACGAGCGGCAGCTCTCGGCACATACGGGCGCGGGCTACGCGCGCGATCTCGCGGCGCTGGTCGAGTTCTGCCAGACGCAGGACATCGTCGGCTGGCGATCGCTCGACGCGCAGCACGTCCGTGAGTTCGCGGCGCGCTGTCACCGGCGCGGCCTGTCTCCCGCCTCGATCCAGCGCCGGCTCTCCGCGGTGCGGAGCTTCTGCCGGTTTCTGCTCCGCGAGGGCGAGATCAAGCACAACCCGGCGGGGGGCGTGCAGGCGCCGAAGGCGCGCAAGCGTCTGCCGGTGACCCTGGACGCCGATACGATGGGACGGTTGCTCGAGTTCCGCGGCGACGAGCGCCTCGGAATCCGCGACAAGGCGATCATGGAACTCTTCTATTCGTCGGGGCTGCGATTGTCCGAGCTGCTCGGGCTCGATCTCGGTGACATCGACCTGCGCGATCGCACCGTGCGGGTGACGGGTAAGGGACGCAAGACCCGAATCGTTCCGGTCGGCCGTCACGCCGCGGACGCCATCAAGCGCTGGCTCGCCGAGCGCGGCGGCATCGCGGCGGTCGACGAGCGCGCCGTGTTTACGGGCCAGGGCGGCCGCCGCCTCGGGCCGCGCATCGTGCAGCGACGCATCGCCCGGTGGGCACGGTTCATGGGCCTTCCCGTACACGTGCACCCACACATGTTCCGGCACTCGTTCGCCTCTCACCTGCTGGAGTCGAGCGGCGACCTGCGCGCGGTGCAGGAACTCCTGGGTCACGCCAACATCAGCACGACACAGGTGTACACGCACCTCGACTTCCAACATCTCGCGCGGGTCTACGACACCGCGCATCCGCGGGCACGGCGCAAGAGCCGCGCTCGGGCGCGTTCTGCAGACGAACCGGAGCCGGCATGACCGCGGGCACTGGTTTCGAGCCGCATGGCACGACGATCCTGTGCGTGCGCCGCAATGGCGTGGTCGCCATGGGCGGCGATGGGCAGGTCACTCTCGGCAACACGGTAATGAAGGGGAATGCGCGCAAGGTGCGCCGGTTGCACGAGGGCAAGGTGATCGCGGGCTTTGCGGGCGGTACCGCGGACGCGTTCACGCTCTTCGAGCGCTTCGAGGCCAAGCTCACGCAGTACGGCAACCTCACGCGCGCGGCGATCGAGCTCGCCAAGGACTGGCGGTCGGATCGGAGCCTCCGGCGTCTCGAGGCGCTGCTGTGCGTGGCCGACCAGACGCATTCTTTCCTCGTCTCCGGCAACGGCGATGTCATCGAGCCCGAGCACGAGCTGGTCGCGGTGGGCTCCGGCGGTGCGTTCGCCCAGGCCGCCGCTCTCGCGCTGCTCGCGAACACAGATCTCGATGCACGGACGATCGTCGAGAAGGCGCTCGGCATTGCGGCCGACATCTGCATCTACACCAACCGCAGTCTGACGATCGAGACACTGCCCTGATGTCCTCGATGACCCCGCGCGAGATCGTCCAGGAGCTCGACAAGCACATCGTCGGGCAGGGCGCTGCGAAGCGCGCGGTGGCGATCGCGCTCAGGAACCGCTGGCGGCGCATGCAGGTCGACGAGGAGCTGCGCGGCGAGATCACGCCCAAGAACATCCTGATGATCGGCCCTACCGGCGTCGGCAAAACCGAGATCGCACGGCGGCTCGCGCGGCTCGCGAACGCGCCCTTCATCAAAGTCGAGGCGACCAAGTTCACCGAGGTGGGCTACGTCGGCCGCGAGGTCGACTCCATCGTCAAGGAGCTGGTCGACGTCGCGGTCAAGATGACGCGCGAGCAGGAGATGGACAAGGTGCGTCACCGTGCAATGGACGCAGCCGAGGAACGGATCCTCGACGTCCTGCTGCCGCAGCCGCGCGCAGCTGGGGAGGCCACCGACGCCAGGGAGAGCGACACGCGGCAGCGCTTCCGCAAGATGCTCCGCGAGGGGCAGCTCGACGAGCGCGAAATCGACGTGGACGTGCGTGCGGTTTCGGTGGGCGTGGAGATCATGGCGCCGCCCGGAATGGAGGAGTTGTCGCAGCAGCTGCAGGGGATGTTCTCGAGCCTCGCCGGCAACCGGACGAAGTCGCGGCGGCTCCCGGTCCGCGAGGCATTCAAGCTCCTGACCGAGGAAGAGGCGGCACGGCTCGTAAACGAAGAGGAACTCAAGGTCCAGGCACTCCGCAACGCCGAGCAGAACGGCATCGTGTTCATCGACGAGATTGACAAGATCGCGCGGCGGCAGGAAACGGCGGGGGTCGACGTGTCGCGCGAGGGTGTACAGCGCGACTTGCTGCCCCTGGTAGAGGGCTGCACGGTGAGCACCAAGCACGGGATGGTCAGGACCGATCACATGCTCTTCATCGCCTCCGGGGCCTTTCACATGGCGAAGCCTTCGGACCTGATACCGGAGCTGCAGGGACGGCTGCCGATCCGCGTCGAGCTCGATGCGCTCGGAGTCGAGGACTTCGTCCGCATCCTCACCGAGCCGGACGCCTCGCTCTGCACGCAGTACGCGGCGCTGCTCGCAACCGAAGGCGTGACACTCGAGTTCGCTGCGAGCGGCGTGCGGCGCATCGCCGAAGTGGCGTTCGAGGTCAACGAACGCACCGAGAACATCGGCGCCCGGCGGCTGCACACCGTCATGGAGCGGCTGCTCGAGGCGGTGTCATTCGAGGCGTCGGACCGTTCCGGGGCCGCGATCACCGTTGATGGCGAGTACGTCGACGCCAGCCTGGGGGAGTTGGTAAGAGACCAGGATCTGACTCGATACATTCTCTGACGCACCCCCGAGTCTGCGTGTAATGGCTATTGCGGCATCAGTGTTCTTCATTGCGGGGTTGGCATACGCGGCGTGGTGCCTGGCGGTCGCATTTGACAGCGGATTCCAGATTGGAACGCTCGGCATGTCGCTGTTGTCCGCGGCGCTGTGTTATCAGGGTCTCGCGCTATTTCAGGGGCGAGAAAGGGCCCGCGTGCCTGGCATTGTCAGTGCGGTGGCGCTCGCTATCGGCTGCAGTGCCAGTATCGCGTTGATATCGTTACCCTGGCTGTTGGTCTCAGCCAAGGCGTCGATTCCGCAGACGGTCTGGCCAACGTTGATCCTGCTGCTCGTATCGGCCGCGGCATTTGCTGTAGCCGCGGCATTTCTCATCCTCGAGCGCCCTGCGCACCCTGAGGTTCCCATGGAGCGCAGGCGAGATGGCTGATCGGGCGTGACGGACAGTGACTACGCTATCAAGAGTCACGGATATGCGCCTCCGCACGAAGTCGCGGCTGCTGGTGGTGTCGTTCGACGACGGCGCCGAGTACTCGCTGCCTTTCGAGTACCTGCGTGTCTACTCCCCTTCGGCTGAGGTGCGCGGCCACGGGGCGGGTCAGGAGACCCTGCAGCTCGGCAAGCACGAAGTCGCAGTCACCGCGGTAGAGCCGGTCGGCCATTACGCCGTGCGACTCAGGTTCGACGACGGGCACGACACCGGTCTTTACACCTGGGCGTATCTGCGTGAGCTGGGCGAGACCCGCGACGCGAAGTGGCAGCATTACCTCGACCGTCTGGCAAAGCTCGGCATCCCCTACCCCACGCCGGTGCCCGCGCGCCGCTGACGAGCGACCCCAGGCGCCACATCGGGGCGCCCCTCGCGGCGATGGACCGGCACCTACCTGAAACGGGACGAACAGTGGTAGCGTGTGGCCGGCCAATAGACCTTCTCGAGAAATAGAAATCCGAAGGCACTCGGCAACAAGCTCCCGAAGCGGAGGTTGAATGGGCGGCTTCTGGGCCGAATTGAAGCGCCGCAATGTCGTCAAGGTCGGCATCGCCTACTGTGCTGCCGGCTGGTTGGCCATCCAGGTGGCCTCGGTGCTCTTCCCGATGTTCGGGGCACCGGCATGGATACTGAAGGTCGTCACGACGCTGGTGATCCTCGGGCTCCCGCTCGCGCTGGTGTTCGCCTGGGCCTTCGAGCTGACGCCGCAGGGGTTGAAGCGCAGCGAGGACGTGCGGCCCGATGTGTCAACCACGCGAAACACGGGGCGGGCGCTGAACTTCCTGATCATCGGCGTGCTCGCGGTGGCCCTTGGGCTCTTTGCACTCGACAGGTTCGTATGGGACGCAGCGCCGTCCCCGGCGTCGTCGGATGCGGCCGGTGCGTCTGTCGAGGTGGCGAAGCCTGCGGCCAGCGGCACACACAGCTCGATCGCGGTGCTGCCCTTCGTCAACATGAGCAACGATCCGGAGCAGGAGTATTTCTCCGACGGTATCGCCGAGGAGGTCATGAGTGCGCTGTCGCGCTTCAAGGCGCTCAAGGTCGCGGCACGTACCTCGGCGTTTTCGTTCAAGGGCAAGCACGCCGATCTGCGCGAGGTCGGGCTTGCTCTAAACGTCGGCACCGTGCTGGAAGGCAGCGTGCGCAAGTCGGGTGACCACCTGCGTATCACCGCGCAGTTGAACGATGTTGCAACGGGTTATCAGCTGTGGTCCGAGACCTATGACCGCAAGCTCACCGACATCTTCGCGATCCAGGACGACATCACCACGCGAATCGTCAGCGCGCTGCAGGTTCATCTCGATGAGAAGGTGGCGTCGACCACGCCCCCGCAACTCGACCCAGAGGCGTATCAGATCGTGCTGCGTGGCCGGTTTCACTGGAATGAGCGCTCGCCGGAGGGGCTGGCCAAGGCGGCCGAACTGCTGCAGGAGGCCACCCGCCGTGCGCCTCAGTACGCGCCCGCCTTTTCCGCGCTGGCCGATGTCTACCTGACCCAGTACGACTACGGTCTGCTGTCCTGGGAAGAGTCGACCGTCAGGGCGCGCGCCGCCGCCACCAAGGCGCTCGAGCTCGACGAGGATTCGGCCGCCGCCCACACCTCGCTCGCGCACATCCTGCTGCACGAGTGGCAATGGCAGGCGGCCGAGCAACACTTCCAGCACGCGATCGAACTCGACCCGAGCTATACCCTCGCCCTGCACTGGTATGCGCTTTGCCTGACGGCGCTCGGCCGCGCTGATGAAGCTGTCAAGACGATGCAACGTGCATCGCAGCTCGATCCGTTATCCGTGCGCATCAATGCCGATCTCGGCATGGCGCTGGTGGTAGCTGGCAAGTACGAGGACGCGGTAGCCCAGGTGGGCCGCGCACTCGAACTCAAACCCGGGGCAGGGGGTCCTTTGTGGATCCGCGGCATGGCGCTCGAGCAACTCGGGCGATTCGACGCGGCGGAGATCGACATGAAAGCCGCCCTCGCGTCCATGTCGGGATACGAGGCCGTCAAGGGATCTCTTGGCCACCTGTACGCGGTATCCGGCAGACCGGCCGAGGCCAGGGCGCTGCTGTCCGAGCTCACCAGGCAGGCGGGTGATACGGAAGTCGCTTTCTTTGCGGCACTCATCTGCGCTGGCCTGAACGATGCCGACGCAGCATTGACCTGGCTCGAACGCGCGGTTGATGAACGCTCCGGGTCCGTACGCTATCTGAAGATCGATCCACGTCTCGCCGGATTGCGCCACGAGCCCAGGTTTCGTCAGTTGATGGAACGAGTCGGCCTGCCGCCGTAGCGAAGGTCCTGCGACCGCTGACCGCGCCCGCCCCCGAACCACGTCGGTGCGCCCCGGGGCCGCAGGCGCCGACCGGGTAGAATGCGTGCAGAATGAACGAGCCCACGCGTGAGCCCCCGAACGAATCCGCATTCGGGAGCGTCGACTTCGGCTACGAGCAGGTGCCCCGCGAGGAGAAGTCGCGGCGCGTCCGCGCGGTATTCGATTCCGTGGCCGATCGCTACGACCTGATGAACGACCTGATGTCGGGCGGGCTGCACCGGCTCTGGAAGCAGTTCGCCCTGTCGCAGACCGGCCTGCGCGAGGGCTACAGCGCGCTCGACGTCGCCGGTGGGACCGGGGATCTTGCAGCCGGGATGGCCCGCCAGGTAGGAGAGACCGGCCTCGTCCTGCTCTCCGATATCAATGGATCGATGCTCGCGCTCGGGCGCGACCGCCTGCTCGATCGAGGCATCCTCCGCAATCTCCGCGTCGTGCAGACGGATGCCGAGCGGCTGCCGTTTCGCGACGAGACCTTCGATTGCGTGACGATCGGGTTTGGTCTTCGCAACGTCACCGACAAGCCCGCCGCGCTCGCATCGATGTGCCGCGTGCTGCGCCCGGGCGGGCGGTTGCTGGTGCTCGAGTTCTCGCAGCCCGCAGTCGCTGCGCTGAAGCCGCTGTACGACGCCTATTCGTTCAGCGTGCTGCCGTGGCTAGGGCGGCGCGTCGCGGGCGACGAGTCGAGCTACTGGTATCTCGCGGAGTCAATCCGCCGCTTCCCGGACCAGGAGACGCTGCTCGGCCTGATGCGCGACGCCGGACTCGAGGGCTGCCGCTACCACAACCTTGCGGGCGGCATCGTCGCGCTGCATCGCGGGCATCGGTACTGACGTGCTGCTCGAGCGCCTTCAGGACGTGCTGAACCGCAACGTCGCTGGCTCGCGGCGCGCGCAGGAGCTGGCGCGCCGTCTCGACGGACGCGCCCTCGAGCTCGAACTGACTGGCACGCCACTGCGCATTTTTCTCGAGATCACCGCAGGGCGGATCGCGCTCACCGAACGCCGCGAATCGCCGGCGGACGCACGGCTCGCCGGCACGCCGCTTTCGCTGCTCGCGCTCGCGGGGCCGGAAGCCGAGGGTCGCCTGCGAAGCGGTAAGGTTCGAATCGAGGGCGACGCGGAAATCGCGCAGGCGTTTCGCGAGTTCCTCGATCATACGCGCCCGGACCTCGAGGAAGAGCTGGCACAGGTCCTGGGTGACGTTGCAGCACGCCGGGTCGCGAACCTCGCGCGCGGTGTGCTCGACTTGGGTCGGCGCGCAACCGATGCGTTGGCGACCAGTGCCGCGGAGTACCTGCAGGAGGAAGGACGCGACGTGCCGGTGCGCCTCGAGGTCGAGGAGTTCCTGCGGGACGTCGACCGGCTGCGCGACGACGTCGAGCGGCTCGAGGCACGGCTCGCGCGTCTCGCGCCGCGGCGCGACGGCGACGCCGGCAAGCCAAGGCGGCGGCGCGGCTGAAATGCGCCCACGCGTGCTCGGCCGCCTTCTCACCATACAGCGCGTGCTTGTCCAGCATGGGCTGGATGACATCATCCTCGCCACGCACCTGTTTCGGCCGCTGCGGTTCGTGTTCTACCTGTCGCCCGCGACATGGTTCGAGCGCAAGCGGGGCGGCACTCGCGGCGAGCGGATCCGGCTCGCGTTCGAGGCATTGGGGCCGATCTTCGTCAAGTTCGGCCAGGCGCTCTCCACGCGGCGCGATCTGCTGCCGGCCGACGTCGCCGACGAGCTCGCGAAGCTGCAGGACCGTGTACCGCCCTTCCCCGGCGCCGAGGCGCGGGAGATGGTCGAGCGTGCCTACGGGCGGCCGGTCGCCGACGCTTTCCAGAGCTTCGACGAGGCGCCGCTGGCCGCCGCATCGATAGCGCAGGTGCACGCCGCGGTGCTAAAGGACGGCCGCCAGGTTGTCGTCAAGGTGCTGCGCCCCGGCGTGCGCGCGGATATCGAGCGCGATCTCGAGGTGATGCACGTGCTCGCGCGTTTCGCGCGCGATTACTACCCCGACAGCCGCCGCCTGCGACCCACCGAGGTCGTACGTGAGTACGAGAAGACCATCCTCGACGAGCTCGACCTGATGCGCGAGGCGGCGAACGCCTCACAGCTGCGGCGCAACTTCCAGGATTCCGAGCTGCTGTACGTCCCCGAGGTTCACTGGGACCTGTGCCGCGGCGACGTGATGGTGATGGAGCGCATCCACGGCGTGCTGATCAGCGAAGTCGCGGAGCTCAGGCGTCGTGGCGCGAACATCCAGCGGCTGGCCGAGAACGGCGTGCAGATCTTCTTCACGCAGGTGTTCCGCCACAACTTCTTCCACGCCGACATGCACCCCGGGAACATCTTCGTCGGCCTCGAGGATCCGGAGCACCCGCGCTACGCGGCGGTCGACTTCGGGATAGTCGGAACGCTCGACTCGCGCGATCAGCATTATCTCGTCGAAAATTTCCTCGCCTTCTTCGACCGCGACTACAACCGCGTAGCGCGGCTGCACGTGGATTCAGGATGGGTGCCTGCCGGGACGCGAGTCGACGAGCTCGAATCCGCGGTGCGCACGGTGTGCGAACCGATCTTCCAGAAGCCGCTGTCGGAGATCTCATTCGCGCAGGTACTGCTGCGGCTGTTCGAGACGGCGCGGCGCTTCCAGATGGAGGTGCAGCCGCAGCTCATCCTGCTGCAGAAGACACTGCTGCAGATCGAGGGTCTCGGCCGGCAGCTCTATCCCGAGCTCGACCTGTGGAAGACCGCGCAGCCGATCCTGCGCGAGTGGGCCGCGGAGCGCATGAGCGGCCGCTCGCTTGCGCAGGAGCTGCGTCGGCAGCTCCCCGACCTGGGTGAGGCCATCCGCTCGCTGCCGCAGGCGCTGCAGGGGCTCGCGCAGCACGCTTCGGATGGGCGATTCGTCGTCCGGGTCGAGCAGTCGGGAATCAGGGAGCTGCGCGCGGAACTGCGTTCGGGATCGCGCCGACGCGATGGCACGGTGATCGGCGCCACGCTTCTGCTCGGTGGTCTGGTGTGGCTCGCGGTCGGGGCATCCCTGCTGCCGGGACTGGTGCTCGCCGGCGCGGGCGGCCTCGCGATCCTTTTCGCTCGCCGCGGCGGCTGAGCCGCAGCGTCAGCCCCCAGGGCTCTCGATCGCGATCCATGTCGCGCTCGCGCGGGCGCACAGCTCCCCTTCCGTGTCGAAGATGGCCGTGCCTACATAGTGCTTGCGGCCCTCGGCACCGATCCGCCAGCCGATGACCGTGCACGGATCACCCGTGCGCACGCGCCTGTCGAGATGCGCCTGCATCTCACCGAGCAGCATCGCCTGGCGCCCGTCCGATACCGCGAAGAAGCCGGGGCAATCGAGTGCTGCCCAGTGGTAGCGGACCGCCACCTTGCCGTCGCCGGCGTCGAGCGGATCGGCCGGCAGCCAGGGCGCCGCCACGAGACCGCTATCGAGCTGACCGGGAAAGATGCGCAGCCCGTCGCCGCGGCGCCGGTGGGGGCCGCAGACGAAGCAGTCGGGGAATGGATGCTCGTGGAATCCCGCGTAGTGTTGCGACGCCCAGACTGCATCCACGTAGCGCGGCGGCTCGGGCACTTCGAGTGTGAGCCTGCTCGTCGCGGCCCGGGCAATCGTGCCATCCGCGGATTCGAGTCGCCAGGCATCGTCGCCATCCGCCATGAGCGTCAGCGGCGTATCGAGCGGCGGAGGCCGGGTGAGCCGCACGCGCAGGTCCGCCTGCAGTGCCTCGGCAATCGAGCCACAGACGTAACCACCGTTGCCGGAATCGGGCGGCCCGTTGTAGCGACGACCGATCGTGAGCTCAGTCATCGTGCGTGACCGGCGCCGTCCGCCCCGCAGTTCCAGCACGCGGCGAACTGACCCTCGATGCACTCGCCGCAACCCGGGCAAGTCCAGGGTGCAGATGCAGGCGGCAGATGCAGCGCCAGATCGATGAGCGCCCGCGCGCGCAGCGCGTCGCCCGGACGGCGCAGCCAGAGCTCCGGCCAGCACTCGACGAAGGGTATCTCGCCGACCACGCCTGCGAGCCGGTCGTTCCTGATCTGGCAACCGATGCCCTCGGCTTCGAGCAGATTGCGCAGATGCGCGATCTCGACCAGCGAGGGAGAGGTGTGGATCATGCGCACGGGAACGGGCTTCGCAGGGCGTACTTCCGCGACTAGCATATCGCGATGCGCGCCGAAGCAGAGATCGGGCGACTGGCGACGCGCTTTCCCGGCCGCCGCGCCTTGGTCACCGGCGCCGCCAGCGGCCTCGGGCGCGCGTTCGCGCTCGAGCTTGCCCGGCAGGGGTGGCGGCTCGGTCTCGCCGATCTGTCCGGCGATCGCCTCGAGCGGGTCTGCGCCGAGGTCGATGTGGTCGGCGGCCGCGCGACGATGTACACGGGCGACGTCGCGTCGCCCGAGTTCATGGAGTCGGTGGTCCAGCGCTACACGCGCGACGCCGGCGGGCTCGACCTCCTGATCAACAATGCCGGCGTCGCCGTGGCCGGGCTCGTCGAAGTCACCTCGGCCGAGGACTGGCGCTGGGCAGTGGAGATCAATCTGCTCGGCGTGGTCAACGGGTGTCGCGCCGCCGTTCCGCTGATGCGCAGGCAAAGATCGGGTGCGATTCTCAATATCGCGAGTTCCGCGGGGTTCGCCGCCGCGCCGCAGATGGGAGCCTACAACGCGAGCAAGGCGGGCGTGATCGCGCTCACGGAGACGCTCGCGGCGGAGCTGGACGGATCGGGCGTGCAGGTGTCGGTGGCGATGCCCGGCTTCTTCCGCACGGGGCTGCTCGAAACGATGCGCGCACCGGCCGAAGAAAGCGCGATGGCGCGACGCCTGATGGCGGGTTCGGCGTACGACGCTGCGGACGCGGCCCGAGCGATCCTCGCTGCGACCTCGCAGGGCCGCCTTTATATCGTCTGGCCGAAGGAATACGTCTGGCTGTGGCGCATCAAGCGGTTCTTTCCGATGCGCTTTCTCAGGCACGTGCAGCGTATGCGGGCACGACAGTCCGCGCGGGCGGCGCATCCACGGCGAGGATGAATCGCGTGTAGATCTCGGGCAGCCGCTCGAGGACGTAGTCGCGTCCCTCGATCTCGCTGTCGGCGATCGCGCGCTTCAAGACCGGAAGCGTCAGCGCCTCGATTGCGGAGCTGGCGACCGGCCCGTAGCTCAGGTGCCAGGGCTCGACGCCGGCACCGCCGCGGTCCAGGCCGTAGGGCCGATGAAATCCGAATCGGTGCATGTTGTCGTTGAGCCATGATGTCAGGCGCGAGAAGACTCCGCCCTGCGCGTATTCCGCCGGCATGAGCTGCACCTGGTAGCCTGGCGGCATAGCCGCGGCGTCGATCACGTCGATATCGGTGCCCCAGTGATGACGGCTGCCGCCCGGCACGGCCGACCAGCACAGGATTGCATCGACCAGCTCGGGCTCGCGGAGCGTCGCATGATCGAGCAGGCGCCCGGAGCGGTCATACAGCGGACGCTCGCCGCGCCACTTTCGATTCCAGAGCCCCACCTGCCGATCGAAGTCGCGGAAACTGGAGACCGGGACAAGGTCGATGCCCTCGCGCGCTGCCGCGTCGCGCATCGCGAGCAGCGAGGCGACCACCGCGAAATGCAGCGCGCAGCGCGGTTGCTCGAGATCGATGATGTGGCTTCGGGCGCGCCCGGTCAGCTCGAGTTCGTTCATTCAGTCCTCTGGCACCCGCAATATACCGCAGCGTCCCCGCCGCCCACGGAGGTCACAGCAAGACCCACAAAGGTGGCAGCAAAACCCACGGTGCCGGCGGATCGAGCCATTTCTGCTGCTTTAATGGAAAAATCTGCGCAGCCGCGGTCACCGACTGCCGTTATGATAGTGGTTGGGATCAGGACAACGGGTTCATGAGCCCGCTCATCGCGGTCCCGGAAGCCCACATGCAAGGCAAGAGCCTTAAGACGCGTTATGTCCTCACGGTGCTGGTCGTGGGCATCCTGCTCACCGCGTCCGTGGCGCTGGCGCTGTATTTCGAGGGGCGGCTCACCCTCGTCATCGGCGTCGGTCTAGCACTGTCGCTGCTCGCGGCTGGGATCACCGCGGCCCTGCTCGCGCGTATCGATCGCGCGATGATCGCGATGATCACCGGAGCCGACCGCATCGGTCGGGGGCGGCACACCGAGCCGCTTCCGCGCAGCGGCGTGCCCGAGATGCGGGCCCTCGAGGACGCGCTCGACCGGATGCGCGATGAGCTGACCCGCACAACGATCTCGCGCGATTACCTCGAGACACTCCTCAACAGCATGGGCGATGCGGTGCTGGTGGCCTCGGCGGAGGGTCACATCCGCACCACCAATGCCGCCGCGCAGCGGCTGTTCGACCGCACACCCGGCGAGCTCGAGGGGGTCGACTTCGGCTCGCTGATCGCACCGGAGCACCTGGCGGCGTTCAGCGTCGCGAAAATCCTCGAGGCGCCCGGTGAGACGGTGGTGCGCACGGGCCGGGGGCAGACCATCCCGGCGGCGGTGAGCGCCTCAGTGATCTCGAGCGCCGACCCCGGCTTCCAGGGGCACATCTTCGTCCTGCGCGACATCACGGACCGCAAGCGGGCCGAACGACGCATCCGCTATCTCGCGCGCTTCGACACGCTCACGAAGATCCCCAACCGCATGCAGCTGCAGCATCTGCTGCAGCAGGCGATCGCGCGCGCAACGCGCCAGGGGCGCGGGCTGGTGCTGCTGTACATAGACCTCGACAACTTCAAGGACATCAACGACACGTTCGGTCACGAAGCGGGCGACCGCATCCTCGAAACCATGAGCGAGCGGCTGTCGCGCGCCCTGCCGCCCGAAGCGGTGTTCGGCCGCCATGCGGGCGATGAGTTCGCGATCTTCACCGAGAGCGGCGACGACGCGGAGGAGCGCCACGAGCAGGCGAGTTCGCTCGCGCGGTTGGTGCTGGGAGAGATCGCGCGCCCGCTGCACATCGGCGACCACGAGATGGAGATCACGGCCAGCATCGGCATCGCGACCTGCCCGGAGCACGCGGACAACGTCATCGATCTGATACGCAACGCGGATGCGGCGATGTACCACGCCAAGCGGGCCGGTCGTAACTGTCATGTGCACTACGCGCCGGAGATGAACGCCGCCGCGGTCGAGCGGCTCATGCTCAAGAGCAAGCTGCGACGCGCGCTCGACCGCAACGAGTTCTTCGTCCGCTACCAGCCCAAGGTGGATCTTGCGAGCGGCCGCGTAGTGGGTGCCGAAGCGCTGCTGCGCTGGCGTCTGCCTGGCCACGGCGACATCGCACCGGCGCAGTTCATCCCGCTGGCGGAGGAAACGCGCCTCATCCTCGACATCGGCGCGTGGGTGCTGAACCAGGTATGCAGCGACTACGCCGTGTGGCAGAAGAGCGTCGCGGATCCCGGCCGTGTGGCGATCAACCTGTCGCTCAAGGAACTGAGCCAGGCGAGCTTCATCCCCCACTGCCGATCGGTGTTCGAGGAGCACGGCGTCTCGCCCTCGCGCGTCGAGCTCGAAATCACCGAGACCACGCTGATGCTGGATGCCGCGAAGACGCTGCCGCTGCTCGACGAGCTGCGGGCCATGGGCGTACACCTGTCGATCGACGACTTCGGCACCGGCTACTCGAGCCTGAGCGCGCTGCAGCAGTTCCCGATCGGCGCGCTCAAGATCGACCAGTCCTTCGTGCGCACCGCCGCGGGCGACCCGGATGACGCCACGATCGTCCGAACCATTATCGAGATGGGCCGCAGTCTCGGTCTGCAGGTCGTGGCCGAGGGCATCGAAACGGACGAGCAGCGGGAGTTCCTCGTGCGCAGCGGCTGTCAGTTCGGCCAGGGCCGGTTGTTCGGCGACCCGATCGCATCCGACGATTTCCTCGAGATGATGGTGCGTCAGGCGACCGGGCGGCACCCGGTACTGCGGTTACCGGCCTGATCCGGCCGCGGTAGCTGCTCGCCGCTCGGCCTGGCTGCTGCTCGCCGGCGCGTAGACGCGGTGGTATCCCAGCCGCGAAGCACGCCTCCGTGCCCGCAGTTGGACGTCGCGGCCCACTCTGAGCGAAAGACTGCCCCGACGATTCCGCGATACCACCGACTGTTCGGCATGCTGCGACACCGTGTGCGGGGCACCCATCCGCAGCGCTGCAACGACCCTCGATCGTGGTACGCGGCTGCGGATACACCGCGGCCGCACGCCGGCGAACGGCCACTAGGACCGGGCGCCGACAACAAGCAAGCGGCGAGTCAGCACCGAGGGCAGCCGCGCTCAGGTAGCTGCGCTGCGCGTCGCGGCAACGATCGAGGAGATCACCTGACGCGTGGCCGAGTCAAAGGCGGACATCACATCGGCACGCCGATCCGCTTCTGCGGCTACCGAGGCTGTCGCCGGGAAGCTCGCAAGCCGCGTACCGCGCCGCCCGTCCAGCAGGGTCACCTGCATCTCGACCCTCACCACCGGCGGGCCCTGTCCGTTGCTCTCCGCCTCGAAGCGTCGCAGCTCGATCTCGAGCTGGTAATCGCTCGGCACCCGGCTCGGCACCGAGACCACGGTCGCGAACCGACCATCGGCTGCGAGCGCCTGGACCAGTAGATGCTGCAGCATCAGCGGTGCCGGCTCCGCCCAGCGCACACCGGCGTAGTAGTCGAAGTGCGTCGCCGGGCCCGCGACGGCGATACGCTCGGTGTCGAGCGAAACGGGAGCCCGCGGACGGCCCACCGCGAGCGCGCGCGGCAGCGCCGCGCCAGCGTCAGTGGTCTCCGGCATCGTCAGCCGGAATACCTCGGGTTCCTCGCGCTTCGACTCGAGTGCGGATCCCACGCAGCTCGAGCACATCGCGACCGCGGCGAGCAACACGATCATCCGAATCATTGCGGAAGCTCCACGCCCCTATCCTGCCGCTCGCGCAACAGCGCAGACGGATTCTCGCGCAGCTGTCTCGCGAGCGCGCGCACCTCAGCACTGGTGTCGCGGACCTCGAGGAGCAGCTGTTGCAGATCGGCGCCGCCGGAGCCTGCGAACTGGGACAGCGCGCCTTCGTTACCCGAAACGATGCGCTCGATGCTCGCGGCCGTGTTGGACAATCGCTCCGCTGCCGATCGCACGCTGCCGAGAGCCGTCGCAAAGTCGGGCCGCGACTCGTCGACCACTGCGCGCAGCTGCTGCGACAGCGCCCTGACCTCGACCGCGGTCCCCTGCAGTTCGGTCGCAAGCGTCGAGGCGTTGCGCGACAGTGCGGGAAGCTCGCCGGTGGCCTCGCGGATGCTGGCAAGCGAAGCCCGCACAGCATCGATGTTTTCCTGGCTGAGCACTCTCTCGACGCGCTCCATCACCTTGGCGGCGCGTCCGACCGCGTCCGGCAGCCGCTCCATGAACGCCTCGATGTCGCCCTTGCGGGAACGAATCACGGGATAGCGGTCGCCCTGTACCAGGGGGGTGGAAGCGGTGCGCCGAGGATCCTCCCGCAGATCGATGAAGAGCAGACCGGTCAGACCCAGCAGCCCAAGCCGCGCCTCGGTCGCGCCCGAGATCGGCGCGGTCGCATCGATCTGGACAACACCCTTTACGCGCCTCGGATTGTCGGGGTCGACCTGCAGTCGCTCGACGCGGCCCACGTCGACGCCGAGGTAGCGGACCGGACTGCCCTCCGCGAGCCCGCTCACCGTGCCGAAGAAGTGGATCTCGTAGCGCGCATATTCGCGCCGGTCGCTGACGTCGGAGTACCACCAGACGAAGCCGAACGCGAGCACGATCGCCGCGAGCGCGAACAGGCCCACGACGGCGTAGCGGGCCTCACGCTCCACCGCTTCCTCCCGCCCCCGCTTTCCGCTGGCCACGCGGGCCGTGGAAGTATTCGCGTATCCAGGGATGCTCGTGATTCTTTATGCGCGGCAGCGTATCCACGATCACCCTGCGGTCGACCAGCACGGCCACACGGTCGCATGTCCTCGACAGGGTGTCCAGATCGTGCGTCACCATCACGATCGTGAGCTCGAGCGTGCGGCGTAAGTAGAGCACCAGCTCGTCGAACTCGGATGCCGCGATCGGATCCAGCCCGGCAGTCGGCTCGTCGAGAAAGAGCAGCACGGGGTCGAGCGCGATTGCGCGAGCGACCGCGACGCGTTTCACCATGCCGCCCGAGAGCTGTGCGGGAAACTTCGCCGCAGTATCGAAGGGCAAGCCGACCATCCGCAGCCGCAGCCTGACCAGCGCTGCGTAGTCCTCCTCCTCGAGATCCATCGCCTCGGCGACCGGGAGCGTCAGGTTCTCGGCTACGGAAAGCGAGGAAAAAAGTGCACCCTGCTGGAACGCCACGCCGTAACGACGCTTGACCTCGCGCAGTTCCGCGGGCGTCATGGAGGTGACGTCGCGACCCTCGACTTCCACGGTCCCGGCGTCGGGGCGACGAAGTCCGAGTATGGTGCGCAGCAGCACCGACTTGCCGCTGCCCGACCCACCCACGATGCCGAAGATCTCGCCCTTGTGCACCTCGAGGCTCACGCCGTCGTGCACGACCTGCGCACCGAAGCGATTGACCACGCCGCGGACCGCGACGACTGTCTCCATGGAGTTCAAAAGTCGATCTCGAGGAAGAAGATCGCGAACACCGCGTCGGCGAAGATGACCAGAAAGATCGACTGCACGACTGCGACGGTCGTGAGCCGGCCGAGCTCGCGCGACGATTCGCGCACCTGCAGCCCCCGCATCGTGCCGGTAAGCGCGATAAGGACGCCAAAGACGGGCGCCTTGATCAGGCCGGCCCAGAACGTCGTATCGCTGAGGGCGGTGTCGAGCCGCGCCAGGAACTGCGACCAGGACAGGTCGATCAGCAGGCTGGTGAGCAGCGCACCGCCGGCGAGCCCCATCGCGTCCGCGACGATCGTGAGCAGCGGCATCGCGATCACCAGGCCGAGCACGCGTGGCAGCACCAGCACCTCGAAAGGATCGAGCCCGAGCGACTCGAGCGCGTCCACCTCGTCGTTGAGTTTCATCACGCCGAGCTCCGCCGCATAGGCGCTTCCGGTGCGCCCCGCGACCATGATCGCCGTGAGCAGCACCCCGAGCTCACGCAGCACACCGATGGCCACGAGATCGACCGTGAAGATCTCGGCGCCGAACGGGCGCAGCTGCTGCAACCCGATGTACGCGAGGATGATGCTGATCAGGAAGGCGATCACCGCGACGACGGGAATCGCCTGAACACCCGTCTCGTAGGCATGGCGCACGACCGAGGGCAACCGCAGCCGCCGCAGGCTCATCCAGGCCGTCCCCGCGGTGACGAGCGTGCGGCCCCCGAAGCCGAGTGCGGTGATGGTGCTCGCGAGCCGGGTGTCGATCGCCCTGCCGAAGCGGATAAGCCAGCGTTCCTTCGGCGGTGTGGCGGCCGCGGGACCGGCGTCGGGCAGCTCATCGAAGAACGCGAAGTGACCGGGCGGCTTGCCTTCGATCGTGACCTTCCCGCCGGCGGCGCGCGCCTCGTCGAGCGCCGCACGAAGAAGCCACGCGGGCCCGATATCGAACTCGTCCGCGCGTGTAAGGTCGATCTGCAGCACGCCGGGCGCTGCGGCGCGTACCTTGGCGAGCGCTTCGCTGAGCACCGGCAGATCCGCCATGCGGCAATCGCCGGCAAGCCGGAGCCGGCCCGCCGCCGCATCGGTTTCAGCGACGAGCGCCATGCAGGGCCGGCACGGGAATCCCGGTCATCATCGGAATGCTAGCATCGGCCCGGGTCCGGGGTGGGGAGCGATGAGCGGCGAATTCCTGACGCAGATGCTGGTCCTGCTGGCGGGTTCCTTGCTGGTGCTCGCCCTTGTGCGCCGTTTCTCGCTGCCGCCGATCCTGGGCTACCTGGTCGTCGGGATGCTGCTCGGGCCGCACGCGTTCGGCGTGCTCGACGATGACGAGTCGATCCGCACGCTGGCGGACGTCGGCGTGGTGTTCCTGGTATTCACCCTCGGGCTCGAGTTCTCCTTCGCGCGCATGGTCGCGATGAAGTCCGAGGTGCTCGGCGTCGGTGGCCTGCAGGTCCTGCTCACCACCGTGGTGGTAGGTGCCGCCGCCTGGGCGCTCGGCGCCACGCTGCCGGTCGCGATCGTGCTGGGGGGCGCGGTCGCCATGTCCTCCACCGCTATCGTCATGCGCCAGCTCGGCGATCAGCTCGAGCTCGGGCGGACGCATTCCCGGCTCGCGCTGGGTATCGTGCTCTTCCAGGACCTGGCCTTCGCGCCGCTGCTCGCGCTCGCGACCTCGGTCGCAATCGCGGACGACGTGCTGTCCGCGAGCTGGCTCGTCGGGATGGTCGTGCGCGCGGTGCTCGCACTCGTGATCGTGCTGGCCGCCGGCCGCTGGCTGCTGCGGCCGCTGTTCCACGAGTCTGCGCGGCACCGCAGCACCGAGATCTTCACCCTCACGGTGATGTTCGTGGTGCTCGCCGGCGCCTGGGCGACCCACGCGCTCGGGCTGTCGATGGCGATCGGTGCGTTCCTCGCGGGCATGCTGCTCGCGGAGACCGAGTTCCGCTACCAGACCGAGGCGGTCATCAAGCCCTTCCAGGACATCCTGCTCGGGCTCTTCTTCGTCTTCGTCGGGATGATGCTCGACCTGCGGCTCCTGGTGACCCAGCTGCCGTTGGTGCTGCTGCTGCTCGCGGCGCTGCTCGTGGTCAAGGCGGCGATCGTCGCTGCGATCGTGCGCGCCTTCATCCACAACACCTGGAAGGCGCTTCGCACCGGGATCACGGTGTGCATGGGCGGCGAGCTCGGCTTCGCGCTGCTCACGGTGCTGTTGAACAGCCGGCTGGTGCCGACGGAGCTCGTGCAGCCGCTGCTGACGGCGGTGGTGCTGTCGATGCTGGTCGGTCCGCTCCTGGTGCGTTACAACGGGCGAATCGCCGACCGCCTGCTCGGCCGCGAATCCACGCTGCCCTCCGACGGCGTGTTCGAAACCGTCGCGACGCGCGAGATCGCAAAGCGTGAGCACGTGATCATCTGCGGGTTCGGCCGCGTCGGGCAGAACCTCGCGCGTGTGCTGGAGAAGCGCGGTTTCGAATTCATCGCGCTCGACTTGGATCCGTTCCGCGTCAGGGACGCACGGCAGGCCGGCGACCCGGTCGTGTACGGCGACGCCACGCAGGTCGACGTGCTGCGGGCCCTCGGTCTCGACCACGCGAGCGTGGTCGTCATCTCGGTCGACGCGCTGGGACCCGCGCTCGGGATCGTGCGCGCGGTGCGCCAGCTGCGCCCGAATGTGCCCGTGCTGGTGCGCACCGAAGATGACAGCGGTCTCGAGCAGCTGCAGGCGGCCGGCGCGACCGAGGTCGTGCCGGAAATCTTCGAGACTGCGCTCTCGATCGTTTCGCACGTGCTGCTCTTCCTGGACGTGCCCCCAGAGGAGGTCGCCGAGACGACCGAGGACATCCGCCATGATCGCTACGCCCTGCTGCGCAGCGTCTTCCGTCGGCGTGATGCGCTCGACCCCGATCCTCAGCACACATTCTTGCGCCAGCATCTGCGAACCGTGACCTTGCCGCCGGCCGCGTATGGCGTTGGCCGCACGTTAAAGGACCTGGGATTCGATAGCGGCAATGTCGCGGTCAACGCAGTGCGGCGGGATGGGATCGTCGGCCGCGACCCCGACCCGACGACCCTCCTCCGCGAGGGCGACGTTGTCGTGCTCTTCGGCACCGCCGAGGACCTGGAACGTGCGGAGTCCCGCCTTCTCATGGGCTGATGATGGGATAAGCCCAACAGGCGCACGAAGTGCGCTCCCTGCCAATCCTGCTCACATCGACGACGGCGATCGGTGGACTACTGCCGCTCGCGGTCCAGGGTTCGGGACTCAGCCGGCGGGTCACGCCGGTGATGTACAAGATGCTGCCGCCGGCGGTGCTGCGAAGGCCGATGCAAGCGACGCCGGTGCCGGCCTAGCGCGGGTTGCGCCTCAGGCGCCGGACTTGCGCTTGAGGCTCGCCCCGCGCAGCAGCTCGGCGGGGTCGAGACCGAGTCGGTCGATGGTGGCGAGCACGCGCGGCCACTCCTGCTCGAGGAAGCGCTGGCGTTCGCCACGCATGAGCTGCCCGCGGCTGCCCTCGGTAACGAACATACCCCGGCCCCGCCGCTTCTCGACGAGCCCCTCGTCCACGAGCTGCTGGTATCCCTTGAGTACGGTGAGCGGGTTCAAGGTGAACTCCGCTGCGACACTCCGGACCGATGGCAGCGCATCACCGTCGGTGAGCTGACCCTCCAGGATCATGGCGACTACCTTGTCGCGAAGCTGCCGATAAATGGGCTGGCTGTCGTTCCAGGTAGGATCCATGCGGCCGGGCGCTCCGGTGCGTCGCTGCACTACTGTAGCAGAACACCCGGACCCCATTGCCCGGGGAGGTGGTCATTGCTCGCAGTACGCGGCGCTTACATCCCTGCCGATCGGTGTACTGACACGGGGCGCCAGTGACTCCGAAGCGATCATCACACCCGCCAGAACCCAGATTGCCCAGGCCAAGGCGGCCGCTGCGAGTTTGCTTGCCGAGCGCATCGTCGTGCCCTCGATTCAGCCATCCCTATTGGTGTTGTAGTGAACTACAACACCACACGGAAATCAAGCACTTTTTCGTGACCCGCCTCCCATTCCCAGGCGCTGAGGTCGACGGCCGGGGCGCTGCTAGTATCTGCGCCTCGCCGGGGCGGGTGCCGGCCCGGTGGGGTCGCCTATGACCGGCCTTGGAGAAAGCCATGAAAACTCCCGTCAACGTCGCGATCACCGGTGCCGCGGGCCAGATCGGCTATGCCCTCGCCTTCCGCGTGGCATCCGGCCAGATGCTCGGGCCTGACCAGCCGGTCAACCTGCAGCTGCTCGAAATCACCGCGGCGCTCCCCGCGCTCTCGGGCGTTGTCATGGAGCTGAACGACTGCGCCTTCCCGACCCTGAACCGCGTTGTCGCGACTGATGATGCCCGCGCGGCCTTTCAGGATTGCCATGTGGCACTCTTGGTGGGTGCGCGACCCCGCGGGCCCGGGATGGAGCGCAAGGACTTGCTGCTCGCCAATGCGCAGATCTTCTCGGCCCAGGGCAAGGCGCTTGATGCCGTCGCGGACCGCGGCGTGCGCGTGCTGGTGGTCGGTAATCCGGCCAATACGAACGCGCTGATCGCGATGAAGAATGCCCCGGCCCTGGCGCCCGGGAACTTCACGGCCATGGTGCGGCTCGATCACAACCGTGCGCTGTCGCAGCTCGCCGAGAAGACCGGCTCGCACGTGACGAAGCTCAAGCGGCTGACGGTATGGGGGAACCACTCCTCGACCCAGTACCCCGATCTTCACCACGCGACCGTGGATGGCAAACCGGCGCTCTCGCTGGTCGACCAGGCCTGGTATCGGGAGCAGTTCATCCCGGTCGTGCAGCAGCGCGGCGCCGCGATCATCAAAGCGCGCGGCGCGTCCTCCGCCGCATCGGCAGCCTCATCCGCGATCGACCATATCCGCGACTGGGTGCTGGGCACGCCCGAAGGTGACTGGGTCAGCATGGCGGTGCCGGCGGACGGCAGCTACGGTATCCCCGCCGGCGTCATTTACGGCTTTCCAGTCACCTGTGCGAACGGCAGCTACCAGATCGTGCAGGGACTGGCGATCAACGAATTCAGCCGCGGCCGCATGGGTGCAACGCACCGTGAGCTCACCGAGGAGCGCGATGGCGTCAGGGAGCTGCTCTAGGTCACGGTGCCATCGACCGCACCGGCGGGTTTTGACGCACCGCAGCAAATCTGCGGTATAGTCGATTCGGACCCTGATGTAGTCCGATGGACCCGAGGATTACCACGATGTTGGCATTGCTCTGGTTCCTGCTCGTCGTCGCGGGCGCGCTCGTGCTTGCCTATCAGAGGGTGTCGCTCCGGACCGCGACGATTGCCGCCGGGGCCGCGCTTGCCGCCTACAGTGTTGTCGGCGACGGGCCGCTCGGCTGGATGCTCCTGCTGTGGCTCGGCTTCGCCGGGCTGGTGGCGCTAAACGTCGATCCACTTCGCAAGCGCTGGATCACGCGACCATTCCTGCTCACCTACCGCCGGCTGTTGCCCACGATGTCGGACACCGAGCGGGAAGCACTGGAAGCGGGGACCGTTTGGTGGGATGGCGAGCTGTTTACGGGCGAGCCCGCCTGGTCGAAGCTCGCCGGCGCGCAGCCGCCGCGTCTTTCGGCTGAGGAACAGGCGTTCCTCGACGGCCCGTGCGAGGAGCTCTGCCGCATGCTCGACGACTGGGACATCACCCATGTCAGAGCCGACCTGCCACCGCAGGTCTGGGAGTTTCTCAAGAGGAAGGGCTTCTTCGCGATGATCATCCCGAAGAAATACGGCGGCCTCGAGTTCTCCGCGTATGCGCATTCGTGCGTGCTGGTGAAGATCGCGAGCCGAAGCGGAGTCTGCTCCTCGACCGTGGCCGTGCCGAACTCGCTCGGACCCGGCGAACTTCTGCTCCACTACGGGACCGAGGAGCAGAAGAACCACTACCTGCCGCGGCTCGCGCGCGGCGAGGACATCCCGTGCTTCGCACTCACGGCGCCTCGCGCCGGCTCCGACGCGGCATCCATCCCCGACACCGGCGTCGTCTGCCGCGGCAATTACGAGGGTCGCGAGGTGATCGGGATCAGGCTCGATTTCTCGAAGCGCTACATCACTCTCGCGCCGGTCGCCACCGTGATAGGCCTCGCATTCCGCCTGCGGGACCCCGACAAGCTGCTGGGCGGCGAGCAGACGGACTACGGGATCACCTGTGCGCTGATCCCGCGCGCCACGCCCGGTGTCACGGTCGGGCGGCGTCATTTCCCGCTCAATGTCCCGTTCCAGAACGGTCCAGTGTCGGGGAAGGACGTGTTCGTGCCGCTCGACAGCATCATCGGCGGGCCGAAGATGGCCGGCCAGGGCTGGCGCATGCTGGTCGAGCAGCTCTCGGTCGGCCGCTGTATCTCGCTGCCGTCGAACTCGACCGGCGGATCGAAGGCCGGCATTTATGCCTCGAGTGCGTACGCCCGGATCCGCCGCCAGTTCAACCAGCCGGTAGGGCGGTTCGAGGGGGTCGAAGCTGCGCTCGCGCGCATGGCCGGTTCGACATACATCATGGACGCCGCGCGCTCGGTAACGATCGCGGCGATCGACGGTGGCGAGCGGCCGGCGGTCCCGGCCGCAATTCTCAAATATCACTGCACCGAGCTCGGCCGCCAGGTCGCAAACGACGCGATGGACGTGCACGGGGGCAAGGGCATCATGCTCGGGCCGAAGAATTACCTCGGCCGCGGCTACCAGATCGTGCCCGTCGCGATCACGGTCGAGGGCGCCAACATCCTGACGCGCAGCCTGATCATCTTCGGCCAGGGCGCGATCCGCTGTCATCCGTTCGTGCTGCGCGAGATGAACGCGGCGAAGCTCAAGGACAAGGCAAAGAGCCTCGACGAGTTCGACGACGCGCTCTTTGGCCACATCGGCTATACGCTCTCGAACGCGGCGCGCTCCTTCGTGATGGCCGCGACGCTCGCGCGGTTTTCGCCGGTGCCTGAGTCGGGCGCCACGCGGCGTTACTACCAGCACATCAACAAGTTCAGCGCGCAGTTCGCGTTCGCGACCGACATGGCGATGCTCACGCTGGGCGGTTATCTCAAGCAGAAGGAGCACCTGTCGGCGCGGCTGGGCGACGTGCTGTCGGCGCTGTACCTGGCGTCGATGGTGCTCAAGCATTACCAGAACCAGGGACGTCCCGAGGCCGACCTGCCGCTGGTCGAATGGAGCTGCCGTACATTGCTGTACCGCGCACAGGAGCAGATGCACGGATTCCTGCGCAACTTCCCGAACCGCTGGGTCGCGGCGCTGATGCGGATTGTGATCTTCCCGCGCGGGCGGACGTATTTCGCGCCCAGCGATCGTCTCGGACGGGCAATCGTCGAGCAGCTCATGGTGCCAAGCGAGGCACGCGAGCGCCTGTCCGCGGGACTCTATAAGACGATCGAGCCTTCCAACCCCGTCGGCCTGCTGCAGGAGGCCCTGGTGCTCGCGCAGAGCGCCGAGCCGCTCGAGAAGCGCATCCGCGTCGAGGGCGTCAAGAGCGGACGGATCACGGCGACGGACTTTCCTGCACAGATCGAGGAAGCGCTCGCGCTCGGCCTGCTGAATACGAGCGAGGCCGGGCTGCTGCGCGACTACGACCGCAAGGTGATGGAGCTCATCCACGTCGACGATTTCGATGCGGGCGACCTCGCTGCCGCATCGCACACGGAAGCGACGCACCCGTCCTGGCGGCAGATCGCCTGAGCGGGGATCCATACTTACGGTGATCCGGGCCAGGCGGTACTCTTGCCGCCGTGGTCCGGCTGACAGAGAACGCAGGCGTCATCTACGAGGTCAACCTCGAAGCGGATGCCGCGATCGAGGCCGCGTTCGACACGTGGCTGCGCGATCACATCGCGGACATGCTGCAGCTGCCCGGCTTCCGCGCGGCCGAGATCCTGGGTGACCGGTCAGCGCCCGCCGGCAGGATCCGCCGGACGGTCCAGTATCGGCTCGCCGACCAGGCATCGCTCGACACGTATCTCGCCGTGCACGCGCCGCGGATGCGCGCGCGCGGTGCTGAGCTGTTCGGCGATCGCTACGCCGCCGATCGACGGATCCTCGCGCATCGCGAGGATTTCATCAGCGGCGCGGTGTCCACTGAAAACTGCCTGAACTGCGGCGAGGTGCTCACCGGCCAGCACTGCTCGCACTGCGGGCAGCGCTCCAAGGTGCAGGTGATCTCGCTCTGGGGACTCATCAAGGACTTTCTCGGCGACGTCTTCGACTGGGACTCGCGCATCTGGCGAACGCTGCGCCCGCTGGCGTTCCGCCCGGGTCTGCTTACGCTGGAGTTCCTGCGCGGTCGTCGCGCGCACTACACGCCGCCATTCCGGATGTATCTGATCCTGAGCGTCGTGTTCTTCCTGATCGCGTCGATCTGGGATCCGGGCAAGGACCTCGATCTGCAGCTCGGCGACGGTGGTGCATCGCTCACGATCAACGACGATGCCGTTACCAGGCGCGGCGCCGTGACGAATGGAGGTGCAGACCGCGTGCACGTCGAGGTGTCACCGGACAAAGCGCCGGGCTCCGCCGATCCGCCGCCGCCGCCCCCGCCGGATCCGCCGGCCACTACATCTGAGGCCCCTGCGCCGCAGCAGGCCGCGCGCCCGGTCAACTCCGCCCGAGGCAAGCTGATCGAGAACATCGTGCGCCGTCTGCCCGAGGGTGAGCGGGACGGTGTCCGCGCCGAGCTCGACAAGGAGCTGGCCGAGGTGTCGCCGGAGCAGCTCGAGAAAGCGCAGAAGGTCATGGCGGACCCGTGCAGCGAGGAGAACATTCGCATCGACGTCGGCTTTCTCAACAAGTACGAGCCGCGGCTGCGGCAGGCGTGCAACAAGATCGCGTCCGACACGCAGTCCTTCGGCCGGGCGCTCTGGGAAAACCTCCCCAAGATGATGTTCATGTTCCTGCCGCTGATCGCGCTGGTGATGGCCGTCCTGTACCTGGGCTCCGGGCGATACTACGTGGAGCACCTGCTGTTCTTCCTGCACTACCACGCGTTCTTCTTCCTGGCCGGAATTGTGGTGCTGCTGCTCAACCGTCTCGGTGCGGCGACGGCGGGCGCGGTGTCCGGGTTCTTCGGCTCGGTCGAGCAGCTCGTCATTTTCGCGCTCGTGTTCTACGTTCCGATCTATCTCTTTCTCGCGATGCGCCGCGTCTACGGACAGGGACGGATCTGGACTGCGACGAAGTTCAGCGCACTTGTGATCTCCTACCTGGTGTGCCTCGTGCTGACTGGCGTTGGTTTGCTCTTCTACACCGCGCTCACGCTCTAGCGTGCGGAGCGGACCTGAGCGCAGAGCCCAACGGAACGAAGATCCGACCTCCTGGTCGAACGACGAGAACAGCAACCAGGGCTCGCATGTCCGGGCGCATGGCAAGGGGCGGGTGCCGTGAGGGGGCGGTGATGCTGACCATGCGCCGGGAATCTCTTGTGCGATGCGCCGCGGCGGTGCTGGTGCTAGGAGGCCACGCACTGCTGATCGTGCTGCTCCTGCGCAGCCATCCTCGGCCAGCCAGGGGCGACGCGAGTGTGCCGAGTCGGGGCACACTGGTAATGCTGGAGTTGCGGCGTCCGTCGGACGAGCCATCTACAGCGGCGCCCGCACACATGAGAGCCGGCGTGACAACGCCTCGTGCGCAGCTCCGCTTGCCTTCTGCACAACACGGTGCGCCTGCCGCGCGGGACACGGCGATCCAGGCGCTTCCCGTGAACCCGCCGATAGACTGGTATCGTGAAGCCGAGATCGTGGCGCGCGAGGCCGGTGCCCGGGTGCTCCCGCCCGCCAGAACTGATTGTGACGAAGTTCCGCGGCCCGGCTCGCTGCGACCGAAGTGTCGAAAGGACCCAGCCGAGTTTTTCTGGGACCCGGAGCCGAGGCGGTTTGGAATAGAAGGTGGCATCCCTTACGTTCGAGTGGGCCCTTGCGTCGTGGCGCTTATTGCTTTCGGTTGCGGGATCGGCAAGACCGACGCTAATGGCGAGCTGTTCAAGGATATGAGGCATCCGGATCGCCCGACGAGCTCGGTGCCGGACGTCAACGAGGGAACCCCGTAGCGCCAGGTGCGCGAGGGTCGCGTACGATGCCGCAGTCGGATCCGCGCTGGATACTGCACGTCGACATGGACGCGTTCTACGCGTCGGTCGAGCAGCGCGATGATCCTTCCCTCAAGGGTCGGCCGGTGATCGTGGGTGGCATCGGTCCGCGCGGCGTCGTTGCCGCCGCGAGCTACGAGGTGCGGAAGTTCGGTGTGCGCTCGGCGATGCCGATGCGCGAGGCGCTGAGCCGCTGCCCGGATGCGATCTGCGTCCGACCGCGGATGTCGCATTACCAGTCGGTGTCGCGGCAGATCTTCTTGGTGTTCTCAGCTTTCACGCCGCTCATCGAGGGCCTGTCGCTCGACGAAGCGTTTCTGGACGTGACGGCGAGCATCGCGGCCTTCGGTCCGGCCGATTCGATTGCGGCCGAGATTAAGCGGCGGGTCCTTGCGGAGACGGCACTCACCTGTTCGGTCGGCGTGGCACCGAACAAGCTCGTGGCGAAGATCGCGTCTGAGCTGAGAAAGCCCGATGGCCTGGTCGTGGTGCGGCCGGACGGGGTTACCGCGCTCCTCGATCCGCTGCCACTGCGACGGCTGTTCGGACTCGGCCCCAAGACTGCGCCGCGGGTCGAGGCGCTCGGCATCCGGACACTGGGCGAGCTCAGACATGCGAGTACCGAGGTGCTGAGGCCGGTCTTCGGTCGCTACGCCGAGCGCGTTCGAGAACGCGCTGCGGGGATCGACGATCGTCCCGTCGTACCCGATCTCGAGGAAGTCCAGATCAGCACCGAGGAGACTTTCGATACCGACATCGAGGACCACGCGCAGCTGCGATCGGAACTGATCCGCCTCGCGGATCGAAGCGGCGCCCGGCTGCGCGAGCGCGGCCTCGCCGCCTCGTGCGTCACGGTCAAGATCCGGCGCGCAGACTTCACCACCTACACGCGCCAGCGGCATATCGCGCCGCCCACGCAGGAAACACAGGTGATCGCGCGCGTTGGCGTCGAGCTGCTCGATGCCTGGCTCGCGACCCAGCCGACATCCGCGCTGCGCCTGCTCGGCCTCGGCGTGAGTAAGCTCGCCCCCGCGATACAGCTCGATCTCTTCACTTCGCCCGAATCCGCGCACAATCAGCACCTCGATCGGGCGATGGATCGCATCCGCGGCCGGTTCGGCCGGTTCGCGGTGGCGCGTGCGAGCTCGCTGCCGGATGCGGGCGAGGACCGCGCGGACGACGAGTATCCGCGCAAACCCAGGAACTGAGCGGTCGTACGCTGGTCACAGAAGGCCCGGAAGGGCATCATTGGGCCCCGAAATGAGGCGCCGGATCGTTAGCTAACACCGCATGTACACGAGCTTTTTCGGCCTGCAGGAAAAGCCTTTCGCGATCACCCCCGATCCGCGCTATCTCTACCTGAGCGAGCGGCACGCGGAGGCGCTTGCGCACCTGTTGTACGGCATCAACGAGGCGGGCGGCTTTATCCAGCTCACGGGCGAGGTGGGCACGGGCAAGACGACGATCATCCGCAGCCTCCTGGAGCAGCTCCCGGCGAACGCCGACGTTGCGCTGATCCTGAACCCGCGGGTCACACCTGCCGAATTCCTGCTCACCATCTGCGAAGAGCTGCGCATCCCGGTGCCCGAACCCGGCCGCGGCAGCGTCAAGCTCCTGATGGACCTGATCGGCCGCCGACTGCTCGACACCCACGCGCGCGGACGGCGCGTGGTGTTGATCGTCGACGAGGCGCAGAACCTGAGTGCGCACACCCTCGAGCAGGTGCGGCTGCTCACCAATCTCGAGACGGCGACGACCAAGCTGCTGCAGATCATCCTGATCGGTCAGCCCGAGCTGCGGGATCTCCTCGCACGGCCGGAACTGCGCCAGCTCGCGCAGCGCATCACCGCCCGGTATCACCTCAACCCGCTGTCCTCGGAGGAAACCGCGGGCTACATCAAGCACCGCATGCGCGTCGCCGGCGCCACCGCCGAGGCGTTCACACCGGCCTCGCTCGCCGAGGTTCACCGGCTCTCGGGCGGCGTGCCGCGAATCATCAACGTGATCTGCGATCGCGCGCTGCTCGGCGCATTCACGCACGAGGACCACCGCGTGAGCGGCAAGCTGGTACGCGATGCTGCGACGCAGGTCTACGGCCGGCCGATGCCGGCGCCCTGGCTGCGCTGGGCGATCATTGGCTCAATCGCGGCAGCGCTCGCGCTCGTGGCCGCAGGCCTCTGGTCCCTGCTCGCGAGTCGACCGCCGGCCTCAGCCGACGCAACGGCCGCCGAGGCGGCTCCGGTCGCTTCGAACCAGATCGCCCGGGCGGAAACGACGGAGGCACCGCCGCCAGCGCCGCCGTCCTTCGACGAGGTACTTGCCCGACACGGCAATGACACCACCACCGAGGCTGCGCTCGGCAAGCTGTTTGCGTCCTGGGGCGCAACCTACGATCCGAGCGGCGGCCGAGGCTGTGACCAGGCTGCGCACCAGGGTCTCGAATGCCTGTTCCAGAAGGGCTCGTGGGCCCAGCTTCGAACCCTCAACCGCCCGGCGATACTTACGCTCACCGACGACATTGGTCGCACCCACCAGGTGCTCCTCACCAGCCTCGGCGAGGAGACGGCCACCATCGACCTGGGCGGAGAATCGCGTCCTGTGTCCATCGCGGGGATGTCGCGCTACTGGTTCGGCGATTTCCTGCTCCTGTGGCGTCCACCGCTCGCCGTCGCGAAGGCGCTCGCGCCTGGCATGCGCGGCGCCGACGTGCGCTGGCTGCGGGAGAATCTGCGCGTCGCGCAGGGCCTGCCCGCCGCGCCCGCCGGCAGTGATTTCTACGACGAGGACCTCGCGCGCCTGGTACAGGATTTCCAGCGCCAGCACCGGCTCAACATCGACGGCGTCGCCGGTGTGCAGACACAGATCGTGCTCGACACGGTGGTGAACGCGACCGGCTCGCCGACCATCGTGGCGCAGATTTCCGGAGGCTGAGGATGTCATTCATTCTGGACGCGCTGCGCAAGTCCGAGCACGAACGCCAGCGTCAGGGCGGCCCGGGACTGGCCGAAGTCGCGGTTGCAGTTCCCAAGACGAAGACCAGTGTCTGGGCCACGGCGGCCGTGGCGCTGCTGGTCGCGAATCTGATCGCGGTCGGCGTACTGATGCTGCGCCGCGGACGCACGCCGGATACCGCGGATGCTGCGAGCATCGCCGTCGCCACCCGATCACCGGCCGCCTCGCAGTCACCCGCCGCACGCACCAACACTCCAGCCGCGAGCGAGGCCGCGGAAACCGCGACGGTGCCCTCACCGGCGCCCGCTACGTCAGCGCCGCTCGTACGCGAGCCGGCCGGGAGTGTGCCGCCGATGCTGCAACCAGCCGATGCGACCGCGCCGGTCGCCGGCACGCGCAATCCGCTCGAGGACGAGATCGGGTATGGGGCCATGCCCGCGGATCCGGTGCTCGCCGAGCGCGGCGCCTCCGTACCCGCCGGACCGCCGGCGGTGACCGAGTACGCGACGCGGCCGGGCTCGGTGACCTACGAAGCGTCGTCCGGCGGCGGGCCGGCTGCCGACCTGCCCACGATCGACGACGTCGCGCTGCAGGGCGGCGTGCCCGAGATGCACATCGATCTACACGTGTACTCGGCCAATCCGCAGGAGCGGTTCGTCTTCGTGAATAAACGCAAATACCGCGAGGGCGAGACACTCCAGGAAGGACCGCGCGTCGATGAGATCACCCGCGACGGGGTGGTTCTGAGCCAGCACGGACGACGATTCATCCTGCCGCGGCAGTAAAGGCCGCGAGGCCCAAGGCACGCGCGACGCAACAGACTTGTCCGCCGCTGTAATCGCCGCCGAGACTCTCGATGGCCTGCGCCTAAGCCGCGCGTTCAGGGTGGGCATCCGGCAGTTGCTGTCGCGGCAGGAGCACCTGAACAAGATCAACGTCTACCCCGTCCCTGACGGCGACACCGGCACCAATCTCGCGATCACGTTGGGCGCGGTGCTGGGCGTCCTGCAGCGCACGCCGGATGCGCATGCCGGCAACACGCTCACCCGAATCGCAGATGCCGCGCTCGACGGCGCGCGTGGCAATTCGGGCGCAATCCTCGCGCAGTTCCTGCTGGGACTGGGCGACAAGCTGGGCCACCTTGCTCTGCTGACTCCGGCGAACCTGGCCGAAGGGGCGGTCGGCGGCGCCGCTTATGCGCGCGAAAGTCTGTCCGAGCCGCGTGACGGCACGATTCTCTCGGTACTGACCGATTTCGCGCAGGCAGCGCATGCCGCCGCAGCGGGCGCAACCGAGTTCCGACCTGTGCTCGATCGCGCCATGCGAGCGGCGCAGGACTCGCTCGCTCGCACTACCGAGCAACTCGAGGCGTTGCGTAGGGCCAACGTGGTCGACGCGGGCGCTCAAGGATTCGTCGAGCTCGCCAGCGGTTTTGCCGACTACATCGCGAGTGGCAGCAACGCCGAGCCCGATCCCTGCAATGCCGGCGTGATCGATGCCAGCAGCGTCGAGACCGCCGGCAGCGAGCTGGCTCTCGAATACCGCTGGTGCACCGAGTGCGTCGTGAGCGGAGCGAACGTCGATCGCCGCCGGCTGCGCGAGACGCTTTCCACCCACGGCGCCAGCCTGGTCGTCGCCGGGCTCGCGCACAAGGCGCGAGTGCACATCCACGCCAACGACCCGACCGAGGTGTTCAGGGTCGCCGGGCAGTTTGGCCAGGTTTCGGGCGAGAAGGCCGACGACATGCACCGCCAGCAACGCGCGGCGCATGCAAAAAACCGGCGTGTCGCGATCGTCACCGATTCCGCCGCCGACATCCCCGAGGACGAGATGGACCGGCTCGACATCCACATGGTGCCCGCGCGGGTGCAATTCGGTGACCGAAGCTATCTCGACAAGGTCGGCATCACCGCGGAGGAGTTCTTCCACGAGATCGAGCGTGGCGCATATCACCCGAAGACCTCGCAGCCTCCGCCTGGAGATTTCCGGCGGCGCTTCGAGTTCCTCGCGTCGCACTACGACTCGGTGCTGTCGATCAACCTTTCGCGCCGGGTGAGCGGCACCCTCGCGGCGGCTGAATCCGCGGCGGCGCGCACCAGCACCCACGGCGAGGTGCAGGTCATCGACAGCCTGAACGCCTCGGCGGGTCAGGGGCTGGTCGTCCTCCACGTGGCCGAGCTTGCGGAGACAGGCGCGGGGTTGACCGAGGTCGCGGCGGCCGCACGCAACATCCTGCACGCCACTTACACCTTCGGCCTGATGGGCTCGCTCGAGTACGCGGTTCGCGGCGGCCGCGTCCCGCGCTGGGTCAAGCGCGTCGCGGACGCACTGCGCCTGATGCCGGTACTGGGCAACGACGCGGTGGGCCGCATTCGCCCGGTGGGCGTACTCCTAGGCAGACGCAACCTGCGCGAGAAGTTCGCGCGTTTCGTCGAACGCCGCATGTCCGATGACCGGAGCTACCGGATTCTCATCGGACATGCGAACAGCGAAGCCGATGGACACTGGCTGCTCGAGCGGCTGCGCGGCGACAATGTCGCCTGGGGCCGGGTTGTCCCGCTCGGCAGCGCGCTCGGCGCACACGGCGGGCCCGGCATGCTGGTCGTCGGTCTGCAGGAGCACGCGCCGCGCTGATGAAAATCGAAACGCTCGCCATCCACGCCGGCCGCGCGCCGGATCCCGCCACCGGCGCTTTGCGCGAGCCGATCCACCTGTCGACAACCTTTGAGCGCGCCGCGGACGGCAGTTATCCGCACGGCTACAGCTATACGCGCGCCGGCAACCCGAACCGCGCATCGCTCGAGACGGCGGTCGCGGCGCTCGAAGGCGGCGTTGCGGCAATCGCCTATGCGTCGGGCAGCGCAGCCACGCTCGCCGCGTTCTCGCTTGCAACCCCGGGCGGACGGATCGTGAGCTCGGCTGACGCCTATCATGGCTCGCTGCGGCAGCTCCGGGAGCTGCTGCCACGCTGGGGCGTATCAGTTGAACTCGTCGACACGACAGATCTCGACGCGGTACGCGCGGCGCTCGGTTCCCCCGCGAGCCTGCTCTGGGTCGAGACACCCTCCAATCCGCTCCTCAAGGTGAGCGACATCGCGGCGCTGGCCGAGCTCGCGCATGCGGGTGGCGCCCTGCTCGCCTGCGACAACACGTTCGCGACGCCGGTACTGCAGCGGCCACTCGAGCTCGGCGCAGACCTGGTCATGCACAGCAGCACGAAATACCTCGGCGGCCACAGCGACGTTCTCGGCGGCGTCCTGGTGCTCCGCGAAGCCGACCCGCTCCCGCGTCTGCAGGAATTCCAGGCCTGCGGCGGCGGCGTTCCGTCTCCCTTCGACTGCTGGCTGGTGCTCCGCAGTCTCGCGACGCTGCCGCTGCGGGTGCGTGCCCAGGCGGTAAACGCAAACGCGGTCGCCACGTTCCTGGCGACGCATCCGCAGGTCGAGCAAGTGCACTACCCCGGACTGGCAGCCCATCCTGGACACATGCTGGCAAGCCGCCAGATGCTCGGCGGCTACGGAGCCGTCGTGTCGTTCACGGTGGCGGGCGGCGCGGTGCAGGCGCTCGACGTCGTCGCGCACGCGAGCGTCTTCACCCGGGCAACGAGCCTCGGCGGGCTGGAGAGCCTGATCGAGCATCGCGCGTCGATGGAAGGCCCCGAGAGCACGACCCCGCCCAACCTGATCCGGCTGTCGGTGGGGCTCGAGCACGTCGACGACCTCACCGCGGACCTTGATCACGCACTGCGACGCTGACCGCGTCGCCGGCGCGCGCCGCGCAGCCGGTGCGCAGTCAATCTTCCATCAGGAACGTTATCTTGAGGCGCACACGGTATTCGGTGATCTTGCCGCCCTTCACGTACACCTCCTGATCCGCGACCCAAGCGGTCTGCAGGCCGCGCAGCGTCTTGGAAGCGCGCTTGACGCCCGACTCGATGGCGTCGTCAAAGCTCTTCTTCGAGGACGAGGTAATCTCGCTGATCTTGGCGACTGACATGTTGTTGCTCCTTTTCCCGTACCCGCCGCAGTACCTTCCGCAGCCGCTGCATCCTACCGGACCAGGTACCCGGCCTGCAGTTCGCTCTCCACACCGCAGCGGGTGTACCGAGAGGCGATCGTACACATGGCTTTTCTTCACAATCACGCGCGCGAGGCGTGCGATTGTGCTTGCGTTGCGCATCGCGTATTCGTATTGTTAACTCGACCTGTACACGCGGGTCCCACATGGCGAGAGACCTCGAACGCCTGCCGCTCAACGCACTCAAGGTCTTCGAGGCCGTCGCCACCCATCTGAGCTTTACCGCTGCCGCTAACGAGCTCGGCGTCACGACCGCCGCGGTGAGCGCACAGGTCAAGTCGCTCGAGAGCGAGATCGGCGTGGCGCTCTTCCGCCGCCATACGCGCGCGGTGGCGCTGACGCAGGACGGCGCAGAGCTTCTGCCCGGTGTGCGCCGCGGTCTCGACGAGCTGCGTCGCGCTGTCGATCGCATCCGCCGCGAGCGCGTAGGCGGGCTCCTGAACCTGAGCGTGCCGAACGAGTTCCTGCAACGCTGGCTGCTGCCGCGGATGTCGGAGTTCACGCGCCGGCACCCCGAGGTTGAAGTGCGGTTCGGCGCCGGGCGGCCGACGCTCGACTTCAGCCGCGACGATTTTCACGTCGCGATCGTGTACGGCTCGGGCAAATGGCCAGGGATACGCACCGAGCGCCTGCTCGATGAATGGGTCTTTCCCGTCGGGAGCCCGGCCCTGCTCGATCGCCTGGGTCCAATCGACACCGTGGCCGACTTCGCCCGCTACCCCTTGATACACAGCCAGTCGGAGCCCTGGGCGGACTGGCTGCGGCGCGCGGGTGGGGACACGACCCGGGCCGAGCATGCGCCGCAAGCAGAAGATGCCGCGACGACGCTTGCCGCTGTCGAGCAGGGCAAGGGCGTGGGGCTCGCGCGCTGGTCCCTGGTAGCTTCCGACCTCGCGGCCGGGCGGCTTGCGCGCCCGATGCCGCTTGCGGTCCACCAGCACAACGCCTGGTTTCTCGCGGCGCCGCCCGACGCCTTCGCCCTGCCGAAGGTCGTGCGCTTTCGCGCCTGGCTCGCGGAGTGCTGCCAGGCGTTTGCGCCGCCAACTGGCGAGATGCTGCCGGCCGACTGACTCAGCCGGCCACCGGCAGGTGCAGACGGACGCGGACCGGGCGATGATCGGACCCGATGTCCGGACCCACCTCGCTCGGCTCCGCGCACAGCTCGCGCGTGACCAGCACGTGATCGATCCGCATCGCTAGCGGCCAGAAGCCGGCACCCCAGCTCGGCGCCCATGCGGCGCGCGACCGCGTCTCCCGCAGACCTGATTCTTCGAGCAGCGCGCGGAACACCGGCGAGTACGGCGTCAGGTTGAAGTCGCCGCCGGCGATCCACGGGCCGGGATGCTGCCGGATTTCCTGCGCGAGCCTCGACACTGCAAGATCGCGGCGGCTCATCAGTCCGGGCAGCAAGGGCCAGTGAGTGTGCACGGCTGCCAGCATCAGTGTCTGGCGGCCGACTTGGAGCGACCCGACGAGTGATGGCAGGCCGTCGGCGGCGAGGTCGCGCACGGCCAGGCGATCGGTCGGCCAACGCGACAGCACACCCAGACCGTAGGGGTCCGCGCGGATGAGGAGCCGGCGGTGCGGATAACCGGGGACCGCTTCGAGCGCGGCCGCCCACTCCGGCGTCACTTCCTGCAGCAGCACGAGGTCTGCGGGCTCACGCGTGAGCCAATCGATAAACGGTCGCGAGTTCGTGTTGTGGTAATCCAGGTTGGCAGTAACGACCGTGAGCGCACCACCGGTGCAGTGCGCACCCGACGCGAGCGTCTGACGGCCTGAACCGCCCGGCCACAGGTGCACCACCGCGATGAACGTCGCAAACACCGCGAATCCCGGGCGGCGCATCAGCAGGAATGCGATCGCGAGCAGCGCGGCGGCGACGCCGTACTGCGGACGAAAATGGACGAAGAGCTCGAATGGCCAGCCAAGCTGGGCCACCCACGCGGCGAGGGACGCGACACCCAGGCCAGCGAGTGCCAGCATGGCCAGCCGCACCGACCATGGAACCCGCTCGCCGACCACGGCGGATCGAATCAGGCTAGGTTGCGCAGCCGTGGGCCGCCGTACAGCACGTGTAGACGACGCACACCTTTCAGGCGGCGCGATGAGCGACGTAGTTCGCGCATGAGTCGCAGAGGCAGCCTGGTCGCGGCCTGTGGCCCGCCCGCGCAGTATTCCTCGCTGATGCCAAGATGCAGCACGGTCACGTGCTCGAGATCGGCGCGTAGGTACACGGCAACGCCGATCGGACGGCCGCTCAATGCATCGATCGCGAATAGCGTCTGCACATCAGGCTGCTTGGCGACACGCACGCGCAGAAATTCGCCATCGGCAACGATCTCGGGCGGACCGTAGCGCTCGATCGCAGCGACGATTCCGTGCAGCACGCGGTTCTGACAGCCGTTGAAAAAAAGCAGGCGCTCGAGCGAGCGCCGGTGTTCGTGGCGGACCCGTGACTCG
>DATJKD010000034.1:0-16445 GCA_035491795.1 Steroidobacteraceae bacterium
TGGACCCTTGCCGCCGCACTCGGTCCAGACCGGCTTCATGTTCGACTCGGCCGAGTACTTCATGAAGAGCTTCCCGACCTCGGTCGAGCCGGTGAACCCCACGACGTCGATGTCGGGATGCCGGCCGATGGCTTCACCGACCGCCGGTCCTCCCGTCACGACGTTGAGCACGCCGTCCGGCAGGCCGGCTTCCTGCGCCAGCCCGGCGAAGCGAAGCGCCGAGAGCGAGGTCTGCTCGTCAGGCTTCAGCACCACGCTGTTGCCCGCCGCGAGCGCAGGCGGAACTTTCCAGCCCAGCAGGCCCATCGGCCAGTTCCAGGGGAGCACGGCGCCGACCACACCGACCGGCTCCCTGGTGATGAGCGCGAGCACGGACCGGTCGGTCGGCGCGACCTCGTCGTAGAGCTTGTCGATCGCCTCGCCATACCACTCGAGGGCGTTGATCGCCCACGGCACGCAATAGTCCTTCGAAATCGAGATCGGCATGCCCATGCAGAGCGTATCGAGCAACGCGAGCTCCTCGCGATGCTGGTCGACCAGTGCGGCCAGCTTGAGCAGGACCTTCTTCCGCGCGCGTGGCGCCATGTTGGCCCAGACACCCGACTCGAAAGCCTTCCGAGCCGCGGTCACGGCGGCGTCGACGCCGCGCGCGCCAACCTCGGCAAGCGACGCGATCCGTTTGCCGTCGATCGGACTCACGCAGTCGAATGCGCGTTCCGCGGGAGCGTCATCGAACCTCCCGTTGATGAACGGGCGGGTCTGCAGGTTGAGCCCGCGGGCTCGGACGTGCCAGTCGATGGTGGAATTAGGCGTGGTCATGGCTGATTCCTCGGATGGAACCGCTTTTAACAGTTGGTAGGTGAGCGTGTCATGAGCGTGATGCCGGCCTGTCGCGGCGGTGTGTACACCTGCTCGCAAGGAAGCGCCGCGCGGCGGCCTTTGGGAAATTGGTCACCGATACCATCGGTCAGGCCCGGAATCTTGTCAACGGCGCCACCGCAGGGACATCAAAGGGGGGCTGGCGCTACCTCCGCAGTCACGGCGCGAGGCTGAGGTTGCGGAACACGCGAACGAGCAGCTCGTTCAGGGTCTCGATCTCGCTCGCGGAGAAATCCCCGAACGCCCGCTGGAACATCCGGCCCGCAACCTCGCGCACGCGACGCACGGCGTCGAGCCCGCGGGGAGTGATCGCGACGTCGGTGACGCGGCCATCGGATGGCCGGCTTGCAAGCTGGACCAGCCCGCTGCGGTCGAGCCGTTGCACCACGCGGGTCATGGTCGAGAGCCGTATGACGGCCTGGTCGGCGATCTCAGTGACGCTGCGCGGGCTGCGCTCGTGGAGGATCATCAGGGCGCGCCAGGTCGGCAGGTCCATGCCTATGCCCTTCAGGGCCTTGCCCATGTCGATTGCATACCGGGCAGCCGCGCGGTTCACGAGATAGAACGGGTAATCGGCGATCCGGAAGCCCGGCGACGCCGGATCCGAGCGCAGCCGGGCGCCGGCTGGACGGGAGCCGGTCCTGGCGCGGGCGGCGGTGCTCACGGGAGGCACGTTAGGCGCGGCAATACTTGCAAAATCACGTGATCAGAAGCGTATCATGAATTTTCGGGACTGCCACCGGGGCGCGCATGGCGGAACGATCCTTCGCAAGGGAAGTAGAGTCCCTCCGTCTCGGTTCGGGCGAGACCTTCGAGGGCGAGGCCATCCTCGCCGTCACCAAGGCCTTGCTCCAGGCGGGCGTGGCCTACGTCGGCGGATACCAGGGCGCGCCGGTGTCACACCTGATGGACGTGCTTGCGGACGCCCGCGGGATCCTCGATGAGCTCGGCGTGCGCTTCGAGGCGAGCGCGAGCGAGGCGACCGCTGCGGCGATGCTCGCCGCGTCCATCAACTACCCGATCCGCGGCGCCGTGACCTGGAAGTCCACGGTCGGCACCAACGTCGCCTCGGATGCGCTCTCGAATCTCGCCTCTGCCGGCGTCACGGGCGGTACCTTGATCGTGCTCGGCGAGGACTATGGCGAGGGCGCCAGCATCATGCAGGAGCGCACCCACGCGTTCGCGATGAAGTCGCAGATGTGGCTCCTCGATCCACGCCCGGACCTGCCCGCCATCGTGCGGATGGTCGAGCAGGGGTTCGAACTCTCCGAGGCAAGCAGCACGCCGGTGATGCTGATGATGCGGATCCGCGCCTGCCACATGCACGGCCGCTTCGTCGCGAGCGACAACCGGCGGCCTGCCTTCACTGTGGCGGATGCGCTGGCGGCGCCCCGGCGCAACTACGACCGGATCATCCTGCCGCCGTCGACCTACCAGCAGGAGCGCGAAAAGATCGACAAGCGCTGGCCAGCCGCGGTCGAGTTCGTCGCTCGGCACGCGCTCAACGAGCGGCACGACGGCGATCTCCGCGACATCGGCATCGTGCTCCAGGGCGGCCTCTACAATACCCTCCTGCGTGCGCTCGAGCGTCTCGGCCTCGCAGATGTTTTCGGAGCGTCGCAGGTGCCGCTGTACGTTCTCAACGTCACCTACCCGCTGATACCGGCCGAGCTTGCGGCGTTCGCCGAGGGCAAGCGTGCGCTGCTCGTCGTCGAGGAGGGCCAGCCGGAGTACCTCGAGCAGTCGATCGGAATGCTGCTCCGCCAGGCGGGGCTTGCGACCGAGGTGATCGGCAAGGGGCCGTTCCCGCGCGCGGGCGAGTACACCGGGGCCGTGATGCGCCAAGGCGTCGAAGCCTTCGTCGAGCGCTACCGGCCGGAGGTTCTTCGGCCGGCCCTGCGAACGCCCGCGGCCAGTTCGCAGCGACCCGTACGGGAGCAACCGCTGCTGCCGGCGGCCGCGCTCGCAGGGGCGGTGCCCGCGCGCCCCTCGGGCCTGTGCACGGGTTGTCCGGAGCGCCCGCTCTTCACGGCGATGAAGCTGATCGAGCGCGAGCGCGGCCCCATGCACGTCAGCGCCGACATTGGTTGCCACTCCTTTGCGACGCTACCGCCGTTCGATCTCGGCGCCAGCATCATGGGTTACGGGCTCGGCGCCGCGGGCGCGGCTGCACTCGAGAACGGCTCGACCGGCGCCCGGCCGGTGGCGCTGATGGGCGATGGCGGGTTCTGGCACAACGGCCTCACGAGCGGCATCGGCAACGCCGTGTTCAACCGCCACGACGGTCTCACCATCATCGTCGACAATGGCTACTCGGCGGCGACCGGCGGCCAGTACGTCCTCTCCTCCCGGGCCGACGTTCCGGAACGGAAGATGCGTAATCCAATCGAGCAGGCGGTCCGCGGAGTCGGCGTGACCTGGGTGCGGCGCGTGCACACCTACGACATGAAGGCCACGCTCGGCGCGCTGCGCGAGGCGCTCTCGACCTCCGAGACCGGCCCGAAGGTGCTGATCGCGGAGGGCGAATGCCAGCTCAACCGACAGCGGCGGGTTGCGCCGCAGCTGCGTCAGCGGATCGCAGCGGGAGAGCGGACCGTGCAGCAGAAGTTCGGCGTCGACGAGGACGTGTGCACCGGCGACCGCTCGTGCATACGGCTCTCCGGCTGTCCGTCGCTGACGATCAAGCCCTCGTCTGACCCGCTCCGGAGCGATCCGGTCGTGCACGTCGACGAGAGCTGCGTCGGCTGCGGCGTCTGCGGCGAGGTGGCGCATGCCGCGGTGCTGTGCCCGTCCTTCTATCGCGCCGACGTGATCACGAACCCGAGCCGCCTGGACCGCCTGCTTGCACGCCTGCGCGCGCGCGTGATCGCGTGGCTGGCCGGCAAGCCGGAGCTGCGATGGACCTGACGCGACGCCCGGTGACGCTCATGATCGCAGCGCTCGGCGGGCAGGGCGGGGGAGTCGTCGCGGACTGGCTGATCGACGTCGCGCGCCGCGAACGCCACCTCGTCCAGGCGACCTCGGTTCCGGGTGTCGCGCAACGCACCGGCGCGACCTTCTATTACCTGGAGTTCTTCGCCGAGGCTGCGTTGCCCGGTGACGGACGGCGACCGGTGATGGCGCTGATGCCGAGCCCGGGCGACGTAGACATCGTCGTGGCCGCCGAGGCGCTCGAGGCGGCCCGCGCGGTGGAGCGTGGCTTTGTGACCGCGGATCGAACGACGCTGATCGCGTCGACGCACCGCGTCTACACGATCGGCGAAAAGTCGGCGCTCGGCGACGGGCGTGCGGACGCCGGCCGGCTCGCCGCGGAAGTCGCGAGCGGCGCCAGGGCCTATCTCGGGTTCGACATGGCCGCCATCGCCGAGGAAACGGGCGCGCTGATCAGCGCCGTGCTATTGGGCGCCGTGGCTGGCGCGGGGGTGCTGCCGTTTGGCGACGACGCCTATCGCACGGCGGTTCGGGCCACGGCCCGATCGGTCGACGCGAACCTGGCGGCGTTCGAGGCCGGCGCGGCCGCGGCGCGCGCCGCTCGAGCCCGCATCGGAGAGTCGGGTCTGGCGCCGAGCGCTTCGGCGGCTGGCGCTACGGTCACGCCACCCACGGTGTCGCCGGCCACGGAGCTGGCTGCGGCGTTCGACGGGCGGGTCGACACGTTCCCCGACGCGCTTCGACCCGTGCTGCGTCTCGCGGTCACCCGGCTGATCGACTACCAGGATCCGGTGTACGCCGCGCAGTATCTCGACCGCGTGGCGGCGGTGCTCGATTGCGAGCCTGATCCGGCGGGCGACATCCGCCTGACGCGCGAGACCGCGCAGGGTCTCGCGCTCTGGATGAGCTTCGAGGACACCATACGAGTCGCGGACTTAAAAACGCGTTCCGATCGCGCCGAGCGGATCCGCGCGGAGCTGCGCACGCGCAAGGACCAGGTGGTCACCGTCACCGAGTTCATGAAGCCGCGCGTCGAGGAGATCTGTGGGACGCTCCCGGCGCGCATAGGGAAGGGGTTGCTCGCCTCGCCGGCCTGGCGTCGTCGTCTCGGGCGCTTCACGGGCGACCGCACGATCGCCACGACTTCGATCGGCGGCTTTGCGGTGTTGCGTGCGGTCGCCGGGCTCAAGCGCTGGCGGCGCAGCACGCTGCGTTTTCAGGAAGAGGACGCACGTATTCGCGACTGGCTGTCGCGCATTGCCGCTCTTGCCGGGCGAGACTACGGGCTGGCAGTCGAAGTGGCGGCCAACCAGCGACTGGTCAAGGGTTACGGCGACACGCACGCTCGCGGTTGGCAGGGCTACACGCGACTGCTGATGGCCGCAGGGCGGCTCGAAGGCCGCGCCGGCTCGGCTCGGACGATGCAGCAACTCCGCGAGGCGGCGCTTGCCGACGAGCACGGCCGCGCGCTCGACCGTGCGCTCGCGGAGCTCGACCGGGCGGTGGCCTGAAGAGACGGCTTGGGCGACCATGCGCGGAGGAGAGATCCGTTGAACCGGTATCGAGACGACCCCGAGGCCGTACGGGCGCTGGTCCGCGAGGACTGCGTGCACCGCGACGTGTACCTGAGCCCGGAGATCTTCGAGCTCGAGATGCGCCACCTGTGGCGCAACACCTGGATCTACGTCGGCCACGACAGCCAGGTGCCGAACGCCGGCGACTACCTCACGACCGAGCTCGCGCGACAGCCGGTCATCATGCTGCGCGACGCCGAGGGCACCGTGCGCGTACTGATGAACCGCTGCGCACACAAGGGCGCGAGCGTCCTGTCCGCGCGCGCGGGCCATTGCGAAGGCGGGTTGCTGCGCTGCCCCTATCATGGCTGGACGTATCGGCTCGACGGCTCGATCCGCACGATCCCGATCAAGTCGGGCTACGAAGGCACGGCCCTCGCCACCTCGAGCGCGGCAGCCGGTATCGCGCCGGTGCGCAACGTCGCGATCCATCGCGGGTTCGTGTTCGCACGTCTGTCGGAAACGGGACCCGGGTTCCAGGAGTATTTCGGCGACGCCCTGAGCTCGATCGACAACATGGTCGACCGGTCACCGCTCGGTAGGCTTACGGTCGCCGGCGGCACGCTTCGCTACCTGCACGACAGCAACTGGAAGATGTTCGTCGAGAACCTGAACGACACCATGCACCCGATGGTGTCGCACGAATCCGCGGCCGGCACGGCGAAGAAGCTCTGGGCTGGCCACCCCGAGGACGAACCGAAGCCCATGGCGATCGAGCAGTTCCTCCCCTTCGTCAACGGCTATGAGTTCTTCGACAAGATGGGGGTCCGGGTATACGACAACGGCCACAGCTATTCGGGGGTTCGATATTCGATCCACTCCCAGTACTCGGCGATCGGCGAATACGAGCGGCTGATGGAGCAGGCCTACGGCGCCGAGCGCGCCCGCCAGATCCTGGGCGAAGTGCGCCACAACACCGTCTACTACCCGAGCCTCACCATCAAGGGCGCGATCCAGGCGATCCGCGTTGCGCGCCCGATTGCACCCGACCGCACGGTGCTCGAGAGCACGACGTTCCGTCTGGCCGGTGCGCCGGATTCGCTGCTGCAGCGGACCTTGCTCTACACGCGGTTGATCAACGCGCCAACCTCGATCGTGGGACATGACGACCAGCACAATTACCACGCGATCCAGGAGGGGCTCGCCACCGATGGCAACGAGTGGGTGAGCCTGCATCGGAACCACAGCAGCGACGAGGCCCGCGGACTCGCCGGCGATTACAATGGCCTGAGCGAGATCTCGATGCGCGGGCAGTATCGGGCCTGGGCCCGGTTCATGACGCTCGACATGGCGGCGAGCGCTGCCCAATGAGCGGCGTACCCGTCGCGACGGCGGAGGAGCTCGAGCACTTCGTCTATCACGAAGCGAGCCTCATCGACGAGAAGCGCTTCGACGAGTGGTACGAGCTCTTCACCGACGACGCGCGCTACTGGATGCCACTCACGCGCGGTCAGCCGGACGGCGAAAACCACACCTCGCTCTTCTACGAGGACAAACTGCTGCTCAAGGTGCGGATCGAGCGTCTCAAGAACCCGCGGTCGTTCTCCCAGCATCAGCCCAGCTGGTGTCAGCACGTCCTGCAGCGGCCCGCCATCGAGGACGACGGCGCCACGACCGGCCGCTGCCGGCTGCGCACGCCGTTCATCTACGTCGAAACCCGGCTCGATGCGCAGCTCGTGCTCGCCGGCGTGGTGAGCCACTGGCTGCGGCGCGAGTCGGGGGCGCTGCGCATAGAGCTCAAGAAAGTCGAGCTCACGAACTGCGACGCGGCGCTGCCGTCGATCCAGCTCTTCCCTTAAGAGTAGGCTGCGTGCGGGATATCGGCGGCACGGTATACGAGTCGTTTGCAGCCAGCGCGGCTCGGTGGGCGGAGCGACCGTTCCTTTCAGTGACCGCGGAGACCGCCGCGGCCTACGGCATCGTTGAGCGCGGGTTCACCTATCGCGAAGCCGCGGGCGAGGTGGAGAGGCTCCGCGCCGCGTATGCGTCGGCCGGGTATGGTCCCGGCCAGCGCGTCGGGCTTCTGCTCTTCAACCGCCCGGAGTTTTTGTTTCACTGGCTGGCGCTCAATGCGCTCGGCGTGTCGGTCGTACCGATCAACCCCGACTGGCGGCAAGACGAGCTCGGTTATCTCGTCGGGCACAGCGAGATCGCGCTTGCCGTGGCGTCCGTCGATCGACACGCGACGCTGGCCGCCGCGGCGCACTCCGTCTCCCGATCGCTCACGCTGGTGTCGCCAGACGGCAAGGACATCGTTGCTGCAACTAGCGGCGCACCGGGCGCGAGCGGAGCGCCGTCCCTATCGACCGAGTGCGCTCTGCTTTACACCTCGGGCACAACGGGCCGACCTAAAGGCTGCATCCTGCCGAACGAGTACTTCCTGTGGGCCGGACACTGGTACGCGGGGCTCGGCGGGCTATGCGAGATCCGACCGGGCGTCGAACGGATGATCACGCCGCTGCCGCTGACGCACATGAACGCCATGGCGTACTCGACGATGTGCATGCTGCTGACCGGCGGCTGTCTCATCCCCGTCGATCGGTTCCACCCGCGCACCTGGTGGGACAGCGTGCGCGAAGCGCGCGCGACGGTCGTGCATTACCTCGGCGTGATGCCGGCGATGCTGCTTGCCGCGCCGCTGTCGCCACGGGACCGCGAGCACTCGGTGCGATTCGGCTTCGGGGCAGGGGTGAATCCGCGGCATCACGCGGCGTTCGAAGAGCGGTTCGGTATGCCGCTGATCGAGGCCTGGGCCATGACCGAGACGGGTTCCGGAGCCGTCGTGATTGCGAACCGGGAGCCCAGGCAGGTCGGCACGGCTTGTTTCGGGCGACCGGAAGGGCGCGTCGACTACCGACTCACCGACGCGGAAGGTCACGACGTCCCGGCCGGCGAAACCGGGGAGCTCCTGGTCCGCAGCCGTGGATCGCAGCCGCGATCCGGCTTCTTCACCGGGTATCTCAAGGACGAGCAGGCGACCATCGATGCATGGCGCGAGGGCTGGTTTCACACCGGCGACCTGGTGCGACAGGACGAAACCGGGCAGCTGCACTTCGTCGATCGCAGGAAGAACCTGATCCGTCGCAGCGGCGAAAACATCTCAGCGATGGAGGTTGAGGGCGTGCTGTTGCAGCATCCGGCCGTCGCCGCCGCGGGTGTCACGGCAGTGCCGGACGAGCTGCGCGGCGACGAAGTCCTGGCCTGCATCGTGCTGGCGCCGGGAGTCCCGGCCGCGGAGGCCGAAGCCCGGGCGCGCGCCATCGTCGAGTTCTGTCTCGCCCGGCTCGCCTACTACAAGGCACCGGGCTACGTCGCCTTCTGCGCTACGCTGCCGCTCACGCCGACGGAGAAGATCCAGCGGGGCCGGCTCGGCGAGCTCGGCCGCCGCCTGCTGGGCGAAGGCGCATGCGTGGACACGCGGGAGATGAAGAAGCGAGTGCCGGCATGACTGGAGCGACCAATCGCGCGGGCTACGACGACATCGCGGTCGCCGTGCCGGTAACCGTGCCGTACGTACGTCACTCGATCCGCGGCGCACACTGGTGGCTCGCCCGTGCACTCGCTGCGCTGATCGAGGGCTCGGGGCTACGCAAGGAAGACATCGACGGCGTCGCCGTCTCGAGTTTCCTGCTCTTCCCCGACACCGCGGTTGGCCTGATGCAGCATTTCGGCCTGTCGCCGCGCTGGCTGGATCACATCCCGATGGGCGGCGCGAGCGGCGTGGTCGCGCTGCGGCGCGCCGCGCGCGCAGTGCAATCCGGCGACGCCGCGATCGTCGCCTGCCTCGCCGGGGACACCAATCACGTCGATTCCTTCCGGCACACCGTCGCGAGCTTCAGCCAGTTCGCGCGCGATGCGGTTTATCCGTACGGATCGGGCGGGCCGAACGCAAGCTTCGCGTTCCTCACCGACCACTCCATGCGCACGCACGGTGTGCGGCGGGAGGACTTCGGCAAGCTCTGCGTCGCTCAGCGGCGCAACGCCCGGGCCTTCCCGCACGCGCTCCTGCGCAAGCCGCTCACCCTGGCCGAATATCTCGAAGCGCGGCCGATCGCCGAACCGCTGCGTCTCTTCGACTGCGTGATGCCCTGCGCGGGCGCCGAGGGTTTCCTGGTGCTCACCGTCGAGCGCGCGCGGCAGCTCGGTCTGCCATACGCGCGGATCCTGGGCACCATCGAGCGTCACAATGCGTACCCGGAAGACCCGATCCAGGTGCGGGGCGGCTGGGCGCTGGATCGCGACGAGCTCTACGCCCAGGCGGGCGTTGGCCCCGCTGACGTCGACTTTCTGCAGGCGTACGACGACTACCCGGTTATCACGCTGATGCAGATCGAGGACCTGGGATTCTGCGCGAAGGGCGACGGCGCGGAGTTCATCCGCGGGCACGAGTTCGGCACCGACGGCGACTTCCCACTCAACACCTCCGGAGGGCAGTTGTCGGTTGGCCAGGCTGGTGCCGCCGGTGGTTACCTCGGTCTGGTGGAGGCCGTGCGGCAGCTGACGGGACGGGTGCTCGGCGCCGCCGTGCCCGATGCGCGCATCGGGCTCGTCAGCGGCTTTGGCATGATCAACTACGACCGCGGGCTGTGCAGCGGCGCCGCAGTGCTCGCGGGTGGCGCGGCATGACCGAGCCCATCGCGCGACCGGCGCGGAAGAACCCGGTGCTGCGAACGCGGCTCCCCGTGCTGCCGCCCTGGCAGCGCAGCCGCGTTGCGCTTGGCCTTACGGCGGGGGCGGCCGAGGGTCGGTTCGAGCTGCAGGTCTGCGCGGTCTGCGGTACCACGCAGTATCCCCCGCGCGAAGCCTGCGTGCGCTGCCTCGCGACCGCGTTGCCGTGGCGACGGCAGTCGGGCGCGGGCGAGCTGATCGCCGAGACGCGGCTTGCCCACAGCCACGACGTATTCTTCCGCGAGCGGCTGCCGTGGCGTCTCGGAATGGTGCGGCTCGATGCCGGACCGACGGTGGTGGTGCATCTGCATGGCGACGCGCCGGCGGCGCCCGCGCGCGTTCGCGTGGACGCCCGCCTCGACAAGGCGGGGATGGCGGTGCTGGTGGGCTTTCCGGGAAAGGATGTGTCGAACATGGCCGACGACCGACAGTTGCGCGAGATGACCTGCGACCCGAAGTTTCGCAAGGCCCTGGTCACCGATGGTCGAACCGCCGTGGGCCAGGCGCTTGCCCGCGGATTGGTCGATGCGGGTGCGGACATCGTGTGGGTCGGGCAGGCCGAGCCGTGGAAGCGTGCCGCGGGCCTCGATGCGCTCGCCGCATTGCCGCAGGTGACGTTGCTGCCGCTCGACCTCACCGATGAGAGATCGGTACAGGAGCTTGCCGCCGAGATCGCCGGCAAGGTCGACATCCTGGTCAACAATGCCGAGCATCACCGCGCGCACGGCATCGCCTCGCGCAGCGGCACGGACGTGGCGCAGGCCGAGATGGAGATCAACTACTTCGGGTTGCTCCGGCTCGCGCAGGCCTTCGGTCCCGCGATGCGGGCTCGCGGGGCCGACGGCCAGTCGAGCGCGACGGCCTGGGTCAACCTTCTGTCCGTGTTTGCGCTATCCAACTTCCCTGCTCACGGCACCTTCTCGGCTTCGAAGGCGGCTGCGCATTCGCTCTCGCAGTGCCTGCGGGCGGAGATGCGTGCGGCGGGTGTCCGGGTCATCAATCTCTTCCCGGGCCCGATTGACGACGAGTGGAACCAGACGTTGCCGCCACCAAAGCTGGCGCCAGTCGCGCTCGCGCGTGCGGTCGTGGCGGCGCTGCGCGACGGGGTCGAGGATGTCTACCCGGGCGACGTTGCGCAGGAGTGGCGCGAGCGCTGGCATGAAAGTCCGAAAGTGCTCGAGCGCGAGCTGGCGCTCGGGTCGGGAGCGTAGCCGTGGCCTTGCGTCGCGCAATCGTCACAGGCGGCAGCGCAGGCATCGGTGCCGAGGTCTGCCGACAGCTCCTGGCCACGGGCTACGAGGTGATCTCGCTTGCGCGCCGAAGCGGCGACATCCGCGATCCGCAGTTCAGTGCCATCGAGGTCGACCTGAGCGATGCGGCAGCCACGCGACAGGTTGTGTTCGAGCTGGCGCGCGAGCGCCCGGCGACCACGCTGGTGCATAACGCGGGTGCGGTGCGCGAGCGGCCGCTCGAGCAGGTCACACCCGAGGACCTCGACGCGCTCGTGGGCCTGCACCTCGCTGCGCCCATCTCGCTGCTGCAGGCCAACCTCGCACACATGCGGCAGGAGAACTACGGCCGCGTCGTGCTCGTTTCGACCCGCGCGGTGCTGGGCCTCGCAAAGCGCACCGTTTACTCCGCGACCAAGGCAGGACTCCTGGGCCTCGCGCGCACATGGGCGCTCGAGCTCGGAGCGCAAGGGATCACCGTGAACGTCGTGGCGCCCGGGCCGATCGGCGAGACCGAGGTCTTCGAGCACCTGATTCCAAGGGACAGCCCGAAGCTGCCGGGGATCATCCAGTCGATCCCCGTGCGGCGGCTTGGACGGCCGCAGGACGTCGCGCGCGCCGTGCTCTTCTTCACGTCACCGGACGCTGGCTTCATCACCGGCCAGACCTTGTTCGTCTGCGGCGGCACCTCCGTCGGCAGCATCGTCTACTGATTCGCGGCAGCGAGGTTCCACACACATGGGCACGAGCACGCTGGCGGGATTGGCGGCGGGTCTCTCGAGCGGCCGGATCCGCGTCGTGGATCTGACGCAGACTCTGGCGCCCGAGTTTCCGCAGATCGTGCTGCCGCCGGAATTCGGGCAGGCGCGGCCGTTCCGCATCGACGAGGTGTCGCGTTACGACGAACGCGGCCCCGCCTGGTACTGGAACAATTTCTCCTGTGGTGAGCACACCGGCACCCATTTCGACGCGCCGATCCACTGGATCTCGGGTCGCGACCTGCCCAACAACGCCACCGACACGATTCCCGTCCAGGAGCTCATCGGCGTCGCCTGCGTGATCGACTGTTCGCGCGAGGCGGCGGCTGACCCCGACTTCCTGCTGACGGTGGACTTCGTCCGCCGCTGGGAGCGGCGCCACGGTCGTATTCCGCCGCGTTCGTGGGTGCTGATGCGCACCGACTGGTCAAAGCGCCGTGACCCCGTCGCCTACCAGAACTTCGACGAAACCGGCCAGCACACGCCGGGTCCGGACGCCGCGGTCGTGCGCTTTCTCGTCGAAGACCGCGACGTCACGGGCTTCGGCTCGGAGTCGATCGGCACCGACGCGGGGCAGGGATTTCACCTGAAGCCGCCGTACCCGTGCCACTACTACATGCACGGCAACGGCCGCTACGGGCTGCAGTGCCTGACGAACCTCGACCTGCTTCCGCCGACCGGTGCAGTGATCGTCTGCCCGCCGCTCAAGATCCGGCAGGGGTCGGGCAGCCCGCTGCGCGTACTGGCGCTCATCGAGGAGCCGCCGGCCCGTAAGCCTCGAACGCGGTCCGCCGCTCCCGCGAAGAAGTCGCGGCGGCGGCGCTGAACGTGGAGCGCGGATCGGTCGAAGTGTCCGAGATCGTCGACCACGCGCGCTTTGGGCCATGCGCGCTCACGGTATCCGTGCTCACGACGCTCGCCCTGGTGTTCGACGGCTTCGACATCCAGGCGATCGCATTCGCCGCGCCAAGACTGATGTCGGAGTGGAACATGGACCGCGCCGCGCTCGCGCCCATTCTCGCCGCGGGGCTGCTCGGCATGTTCGTCGGCGCGCTCATGCTCGGGATCGCGGGAGACCGTTACGGCCGGCGCCGCGCGCTGCTCGCGAGCATGGCGTTGATGGCGGCGTCGTCACTCCTGGCTGCCACCGCGGACGGGCCCGCGCCGCTCGCCACTTACCGGTTCCTCACCGGGCTGGGGCTCGGTGGCGCACTGCCAAACGCCGCCGCGCTGATGGTGGAGTTTGCGCCGCTCGCGATGCGCACCGTCATCGTCGCGATCACCGTGGTCGGGGTACCGATCGGCGGAATGATCGGGGCGGCCATCGCGGCCCGGCTCGTGCCGGCGTTCGGCTGGCCGTCCATCTTCGTGCTGGGCGGAGTGCTGCCGGGCGCTCTGCTGCTCGCTATGGCCTGGCTGCTGCCGGAATCGCCCCAATACCTCGCGCGCCGCCCGCCACGTGCGAAGGAGCTCGCCACGACGCTGAACCGGTTGTTGGGGCAGGCGCGTTACGACGGCTCGGAGCGGTTCACGAACCGCGACCTGGCGGTCGGTGGCAAGCGCGTCGGGCCCCTTGCGCTGTTCAGCGCGGAACACCGCCGCGAGACACTCGTCATCTGGCTGATCTTCTTCACGAACGTATTCACCGCCTACTGCTATTTCAACTGGACACCGACGGTGCTGTCGGCGGTCGGACTGTCGCTCGCGACGGCACTGCACGGTCTGCTGCTCTACAACCTGGGCGGCGTGATAGGTGCTTTGCTGGGCGCCTGGTGGATGGGGCACGCGGGTTCGCGTCCGGTTCTGCTTCCCCTTGCCGGAGCGGCCGCTCTCAGCACGCTCGCCCTCGGCTGGGTCGAGGTCACTCCGGAGGACAACCGTGCATTGATGGCATGTCTTCTCATCGCCGGCGCGGGCGTGTCCGGTGTACAGGTGCAGATGTACACGGTCGCCGCGAGCGCTTATCCGACTCAGCTGCGCGCTACCGGTGTTGGCTGGGCGACCGGTACGGCGCGGCTCGGCGGCGTGCTGAGCGCCTTCGCCGGGAGTGTCGTACAGGTGCTGGGCAGCGGTCTCAAGCCCTTCTTCACGGGCGTAGCGGTGGTGATCCTCGCGACATTCACCGGCCTCGTGCTGCTGCGGCGTCACCTGCCGCCGAGGCGTTGACCACGCGGTCAGTGCGCGCGGCGCTCGATCGCGCTCAGCAGCGTCTCGATAGCGCCGATATCGGCGGGCTTGATCAGGTGGTACTCGAAGCCGGCGCTGCGGGAATCGCGGCGGTCTCCCTCCTGCCCCCATCCGGTCAGCGCAATGAGCGTCACGTCGTCAAACTCGGGCTGCTGACGAATCTGCCGCGCCACTTCGTGCCCGTCCATGCCCGGCATGCCGATGTCGAGCAGCACCACCGTGGGCCGGTAAGTCGCGACTGCCCGCAGGGCGGCTTCGCCGTCGTATTCGACATGCACGTCGGCACCGAGCAGCTTCAGCAGGATCCCGAGGCTCTCGGCTGCGTCGCGGTTGTCGTCGACGACCAGGACCCGCCGCGAGACAAGCAGCGTCGCGGGTTCGGTCGGAACGGCCAGGGCGTCGCTCTCGTCGGAGACGGACGGCAGGGGCAACCGCACGACGAACTCGCTTCCACGACCCGGCCCATCGCTGTGCGCCTCGACCGTCCCGTTGTGCAACTCGACCAGACGCTTCACCAGCGTCAGTCCGATACCCAGCCCCCCTTGGGCGCGATCGACGTGGCGATCGACCTGGGTGAACAACTCGAACACCCGCGGAAGCATGTCCCGCGGTATACCCATGCCGGTGTCGCGCACCGAAACGACCACGCCGCCGTTCTCGCGGCGGACGGCGAGCTTGATCTGCCCGCCGGGGCTGGTGTACTTGGCCGCATTGTTGAGCAGGTTGGCGAAGATCTGGGCGAGCCGCACCGGGTCCGCCCGCAGCACCAGCGGCTCGGGGGGGATTTCCATCGAGAACTGGTGGCCCGCCTCATCCATGAGTGGCCGGCTGGTTTCCGCGGCACTTCGCAGGACGGTGGCCAGGTCCGCCGCCTGCATCCGCAACTCGATCTTGCCACGCGTGATCCGTGAGACCTCGAGCAGGTCATCCACCAACCGCACCATGTGATCGACCTGCCGCTCCATTGTTTCGCCGGCGCGCTTGACGGTCGGATCGTCGTCACGGTTCGTCAGCCGCAGGATGTGCAGCGAGTTGCGGATGGGCGCGAGCGGGTTTCGTAACTCGTGGGCCAGGATCGCCAGGAACTCGTCCTTGCGGATGTGAGCTTCGCGCAGGTCGCGCTCACTCTGCTCGATGCGGGCGAGCTGCGCTCGGGCCTGATATTGCCGCTGCCGCGCGCGAAGGGCCGTGCGAACCGCGCTCACGAGAGCCGCCACGCGTATTGGCCGCTCCAGCACCGTGACGTTGCCGAGCTGATCCATCGCCTGGGCCACCACCGCGGAGTCGGCGCCGGCCCGGGCGAGGATGAGCACCGGCAGGTCGGACCAGATCGGCTGCTGATTGAGCCAGTCCCGCAGGCGCTTGCTGCGATCGAGGGCAACTGCCTCCTCGGGCAACAGCACGGCCCCGGCACCCTCTGCCAGGTTGTCGCAGACCTCGTTCAGATCCGCGCAGCGGGTACATGCGACACCGGCTCGTTGGAGGACTGACTGGGCCACGACCGCGTCCCGTTCCGTGGGCGCGAGAATGAGGAGCCCCTGCTCGCGGCTTTCGATGCCCGCAGCCGTCAAAAGTTCTTGCCCTCGCGCAGGGGCTCGGACACTGCTTCATACTGCGGGACTCCCGTCAGTACGCCGCGGAAGTTCTTCAGGGGCTCGCCCACGCTGATGCGACCGGCCTCGAGGCGGAATTCGCGAATGGACCTTTCGTGGGCGCTGCCGCGTTTCTTGACGATCGAGATCGCCTGGCGGACTTCGCCCTTCGCTTCGAAGTACCGCATGAGGATGACCGCGTCGGCCAGGTAGCTTGCATCCACCGGCGTGATCATCGGTCCGCCGATCAATCCCTGATGCGCGCCGATGAGAATCGCGGCGACGTCCGCCTGGCCGAGGTACGTCAGGAGCTCGTGCAGCTGGATGATCAGAAAGCGCTCTTCCGGCATGGCGTTGAGATAGCCGTTCAGGCTGTCGATAACCACGATGGATACGCCCTGGTCCTTCACGGCCCGGCGGATGGCGTGTGCAAACTCGCCCGGGGAAAGCTCGGCTGGGTCCACCTGCTGCACTGTGATGCGCCCCGCGTCGAGGTGTGACCGCAGGTCGATCCCGAGTCCCGCGCAACGAGTCACGAGGGTGTGGATACTTTCGTCGAAGATGAAGAGCGCCGACGTCTGGCCGCGGTCAGCTGCGGCCGCCACGAACTGCGCCGCCAGGGAAGAT
>DATJKD010000035.1:0-5685 GCA_035491795.1 Steroidobacteraceae bacterium
GCCTCGGCCACGCGTGCCGCGGCCACCTCGTTGTCCGGGTTTCGCTCGAGCGCCTCGCCGATGAGCGTATCGAGCGCCGGATCGTCGAACACCCGCCACCAGGGCGCGGGCAGCTCGGGAAGCGCGTCGGTGACCGCCGGCAGCGCCTCCGGCAGTGGCAGCTCCGGCTTCCCGGGGTCGGTCCGGGTCAGCGCGCAACCCGCGATCAGCGCGAACATGGCAGTGAGCAGCGGCTTACGCATGGCCCACCTCCTCCGCCGTCCGCGGCTTGGGCTGCGACGCCCGCGCGGGTCGACGCCACGCGGCAATCCGGCTGTAGAAGAGCGGGATGAAGAAGGTGGCGACAAAGGTGGCGAGGAGCATGCCGCCGACGACGCCGGTGCCGATCGAGTGCCGACTCGCGGCGCCCGCGCCGGAGCTCAAGGCGAGCGGCGTTACGCCGAGGATGAACGCAAGCGAGGTCATGATGATCGGGCGCAGCCGCATTCGTGCCCCGGCGATCGCCGCCTCGGCGAGCGGCATCCCCTCGCTCGCCTTGAGCGAGGCGAACTGGACGATCAGGATGGCGTTCTTCGACGCGAGCCCGACCAGCGTCACGAGCCCGATCTGGAAGTAGATGTCGTTCTCGAGCCCGCGCAGGAACACGGCGAGCAGCGCGCCGAACACCGCAAAGGGCACGGCCAGGATCACTGCGAAAGGCAGCGTCCAGCGCTCGTACTGCGCGGCGAGCACCAGGAACACCATCAGCACGCCGATCAGGAACACCGTCGTAGAGGTGCCGCCGGTTGCCTTCTCCTGGAATGCGGTGCCAGTCCAGACAAGCTTGTAGCCCTCGGGCAACGTCTCGGTCGCCACCTTCTCCATTGCCGCGAGCGCCTCGCCCGAGCTGTAGCCGGGTGCGGCACTACCGATGATCTTGGCCGAGGTGAACACATTGTACCGCTCGACGACCTCGGGACCGGTGACCTCGCGAACGGTGACGAGCGCGGTGAGTGGGATCAGCTCGCCCGAGCCCCCGCGGACGTAGACATCGCGGATGTCGTCCGGTCTCGAGCGGAACTGCGCGTCCGACTGCAGGTGTACTCGGAACACGCGCCCGTCGCGGTTGAAGTCGTTGACGTACAGGGCACCAAAGGTGCTCTGCAGCGCGTCGAAGACGTCGGTCACGTTGACGCCCAGGAGCTTGGCTTGCTCGCGGTTGAGATCGACGCGCATCTGCGGGACGCTCGCCGAGAAGGTCGAGGTCACGCCGACGAGCTCCTTGCGCTTGGCGGCGGCGGCCGCGACCTGTTGCGCAGCGGCCTCGAGCGCCTTGTAGTCGGTGCCCGCTCGCGACTGGATGTAAGCCTCGAACCCGCCGGTCGCGCTCAGTCCCTGGATCGGCGGCGGCTCGAAGGCCAGAATCATCGCGTCGCGGATCTTCGCGCCCCCGCCGAACGTGTGGGCGACAACCGAGCGCGGCGACATCTCTTTGCCGTGGCGCTCGTCCCAGTCCTCGAGAACCACCCAGGCTACGCCCGCATTGGTGCGCGAGGCGAAGGTGAGAACGTCGATCCCTGCGAACGCGACCACTTCCCTGACAGCCGGATGCGACATCAGCAACTCGGTCAGCTGGTCGGTCGCCGCCTCGGTGCGCTCGAGCGAAGCCGCATCCTGCAGCAGCGAAATCGCGAGTATGTAGCCCTGGTCCTCGGTGGGCGCGAGCGAGTCCGGCACGAAGCGGAACAGCGCCGCGGTCGCGACCAGCATCGCCGCGAACAGGGCGAACGAGAGCGCCGCGTGGCGCATCATCCGGTGCACACCGTCGGAGTAACGCCCCGTCATCCGCGCAAACCAGGCATTGAAGCGCCGGAAGAACGGGTGACGCGCTTCGGGCTCCTCGCGCAGCAGCGCGGCGCAAAGCGCCGGCGAAAGCGTCAGCGCCACGAACCCGGAGATCGCTACCGACACGGCGATCGTGACGGCGAACTGCCGGTACATCTCGCCTACCAACCCGCCGAGGAACGCCACCGGCAGGAAGACCGCAGTCAGTACGAAGACGATCGCGATGACGGGGCCTGTGACCTGCTCCATCGCCTTGATGGTCGCATCCCGCGGCGAGAGACCTTCCTCGGCGATGATCCGCTCGACGTTCTCGAGCACGACGATCGCGTCGTCCACCACGATGCCGATCGAAAGCACCATGCCGAATAACGTCAGCGTGTTGATCGAGAAGCCGAACAGCAGCATCGCGGTGAATGTGCCGATCAGCGACACCGGCACCGCCAGCATCGGGATCATGGTCGCCCGCCAGTTCTGCAGGAACAGGAACACGACCGCGAAGACGAGCGCCATGGACTCGCCGAGTGTCTTCAGCACCTCCTGGATCGACACGCGCACGAACTTGGTCGTGTCGTACGGCACCGAGAAATCAAAGCCGGGGGGTGCGGACTTGATGAGCTCCTCGAGCCTGGCCTTGACGGCATCGCCGACTTCGAGCGCATTTGCACCCGGCTGCAGGAAGATGCCGATCGGCACCGTGGGCTTGCCGCTGCGCTTGCCGACGAAGTCGTAGTCGCGCGAGCCGAGCTCGACGCGCGCGACGTCCTTCAGTCTCACGAACGCGCCATCCGGCGTAGTGCGCAGGATGATCTCGCCGAACTGCTCCGGGTTCTCGAGCCGGCCGAGCGTCGTCACCGAGAAGGTGAAATCGACCGGGTCGCGGGTCGGCGCCTGGCCAACGCGGCCCGCGGCGAACTGCGCGTTCTGCTCGCGGATCGCAGCCGCGACGTCCGAGGGCGTGAGGCCGAGCTGCGCCATCCGGTCGGGACGCATCCAAACGCGGATCGAGTAGTCCTTGGCGGTGAAGTTCTGCGCGTCACCCACGCCGGGAATGCGACGCAGCTCGTCGATCACGTTGAACGACGCGTAGTTCGACACGTAGATCTGGTCGTGACGCGGATCGGTAGAACCGATGGTCGCGATCTGCAGGATGGTCGAGGAGCGCTTCCTGACCGTGACGCCCTGGCGGCGCACCTCCTCGGGCAACGTCGCCAGCGCGGCCTGCACGCGGTTGTCGACGTTGATGGTCGCCAGATCGGGATCCGTACCGATGGCGAAGGTAACCGTGATCGACAGCGACCCGTTTCCCGCGCTCGCCGAGCGCAGGTAGAGCATCCCGTCGACGCCGTTGATTTGCTGCTCGAGCGGTGCGGCGACGGTCTCGGCGACCGTCGCGGAGTTGGCGCCGGGGTAGAATGCCGAAACCTCGACTTCCGGCGGCAGGATGTCCGGGTAGGCCGCGACCGGCAGCGCACGGATCGCCGCGAGCCCGGCGATCACGATGAACGCCGAGACGACCGACGCGAAGATCGGCCGGTCGATGAAGAAACGCGATATCACCGCCGGCGCTCCGCAGCCGGCTTCGCGGGCGCGGCGTCCGCGGTCCGCGTACCGGGCTTGGCGGGGTTGACGACTTTGACGGCGACGCCGGGTTGCACCTTGAGCACGCCTTCGACGATCACCCGCTCACCACCGGTCAGCCCCTCGGAGATGATGGTCTGCTCACCGAACGCGCGGCCGAGCACCACGGGGCGGAGCTCCACCACCTGGCCCTTGCCCACGACCCAGACGAAGCTGCCGTTGGTGCTGGTCATCACCGCGCGCCGCGGGAGCGATACCGCCGCCATCAGCGACACGCCCGACAGGCGCACGCTGACGAACTGTCCCGGCAGCAGCGCCACGCCCGGGTTCGGCAGGACGGCGCGGGCGCGCACCGTCCCGGAAGTCGTGTCGACGGCGTTGTCGATGAAGGTGAGCGTGCCAGGCGTCGCGTGCTCGCCGCCGTTGTCGAGCATGAGGCGCACGGTGGGGGGCCGGTTGCTCGTGAGCGCGCTGCGCAGCAGCGCGGCCTCGCTTTCGGCGATCGAGAACTCGACGTACAGCGGGTCGGTCTGGACGATCCGCGTCAGCAGGCTCGAGTCCTCGCCTGCAGTCACGAGGCTTCCCTCGGAACGCTCCTCGCGACTCGCGAGCCCGCCGATCGGCGCGCGAACCTCGGTATAACCGAGCTCGAGCTGCGCGGTACGCAGCCGCGCCTGCGCGGCTGCGACGTTCGCCTCGCCGATCTCGAAGGCCGATACTGCCGCGTCCCGTTCGCGCTGGCTGACCGCGCTCTTCTCGAACAAGGGGACGAGGCGGTCGCGATTGCGGCGCGCCTCGTCACGCTGGGCGACCGCGACTGCGAGCTCGGCCTGGGCCTGCGCCGCGGCGGCGCGGAACGGCAACGGGTCAATGCGGAACAGGACCTCGCCCTCGCGGACCCGCTTGCCCTCCTCATACAGGCGCTCGAGCAGGATCCCGCTGACGCGCGCGCGGACCTCGACCTCGCGTGAGCCTGCGGTGCGGCCGCTGTAGCTCAACTCGATCGGCACTTCACCGCGCGAGACCGAGGTGACCACGACTTCTGGCGGAGGTGTACTCATCTGCGCCGCGGTCTTGTCGCCGCAGCCCGCTGTGAGCGTCGCCACGCTCGCGGCAGCCGTAGCCGCCAGCAGCCGAATGAATCGTGTCTTGCGAAGGATCGTCACACCCATGATCGGTAGCCTCGGTTGTCGACGGACGGTCGGTGGGCTCGACCACCGGTCCATATCATCGGGGCGACAGCTCCGGACACGCCTCGTCGGCGAGCCGCAGCAGCTCCTTGACGATCAGGTCGCGCTGTTCGCTCGTGAAAGGTGTCAGTCGCCAGACCTCACCGAGCATCAGCCCGTCCACGGCCAGCATGATGACCGCGCTGCGTGCGAAGCAGCCGCCGGACGCGGTGAGCTGTGCTACGTGCTCGGCGTAGCGGGCACGCGCCCCGTCGAGCAAGGCTGGCTTGTTCGCGGCCGCGGCGAGCAGCGCTGCGCCGACATCTTCGCGACCGGCGCGCGGCGTCAGCACACCGAGGATCGACGCCTTCAGCCGACTGGAGGGTTGATCCGCGGGGAGGCCCTCGAGTTCCCGGGCACAACGCTCGTCCAGGTCGTCGCAGTGCCGCTCGATCATCGCGGCCAACAGCGCATCCTTGTTCGGATAGTGATACAGCAGGCCGCCCTTGCTGACGCCGGCCGCCTGGGCGACGGCATCAAGCGTCAAGCTGCTCGCGCCCTGGTCGGCGACGAGCTGTTCAGCCGCATCGAGGATGCGGCCGCGGGCAGCGGGCAAAACCGGGGCTGTTGCTTGCATTGGGGCTGTCCAACGGTTGACCGGTCGAAACTATACCGTCTGGACGGTTCAACGCAACTGTAGAGCCGTCCCAGCGCTGAAAACATTTAGAGATATTCAGATTGATCATTGGCTTACCGACGATGGCAAGCGGCTGTGGCGACGGCCGACGGCCTGCTCATAGCCGCCGCTGCCTTGGCGACCGGCGGTGCGACGAGCGGCACCCGACGGGCCAACTTCCCTGCGTGCACCGGGGTACTTGGTATGACTGCCTCAGAACGCACGAACAAACAAATGAATGAGAACAGGAGCCATCGTGAAACTCCGCGCCCGATTGATACCTGGAGTGCTCATCACCGGTCTGGTAGCGAGCTGCAGCGGCGGCGGAGGCGCTGAACCAACTGCCGCGGCGCCGCTTCCTCCTCCGACCCAGGGGCAACCCCCGACGCAACAGATCCCGGAACCGGCCACGCACGGCCGCTTCGTCGGAACCGTATA
>DATJKD010000036.1:0-2314 GCA_035491795.1 Steroidobacteraceae bacterium
GGTGGCAGCGTTAGGGTTGTTGATCGGTGAGCCGCTGGCGCAGCGCTTCGAGGAAACTACGGAGCCGGGAAGGAAAGACCCGGGTTGAATCGCATGAGGGGCAATGCATTCTCTGGAATCGAAAACCCGCGCGCATCCTAACACAGCCCGTCGGGCGGCCTTTTCATGACCGCGTCCGCTGGAGCCGCAGTGGCGCCGCCGGTGCCCGATCCTGTCAGCTCGGCGAAGGCTGCTGGTCTCCGCTACACGACCGACACCAGGCCGGGCATCCGCCGCCACCGTCGCGGCCGGAGTTTCGCTTACACGGACGCGGACGGACGCGCCATCCGCTCGCGGCCTGACCTCGCGCGGATCGCCGCGCTGGTCATCCCGCCGGCGTGGACCGGCGTCTGGATCTGTCCCGATCCGCGCGGGCACCTGCAGGCCACGGGGCGCGACGCGCGCGGGCGCAAGCAGTATCGCTATCACTCGAAGTGGCGGGAAGTGCGCGACGAAACGAAATACCACCGCATGATCGGGTTCGCGCAGGCGCTGCCGGCCATCCGCCGCAGGACCACCGAGCACATGCGCCGCCAGGGCCTGCCGCGCGAGAAGGTGCTCGCCACGGTCGTCCGGCTGCTCGAGAAGACGCTGATTCGCGTCGGCAACGACGAGTACGCGCGATCGAATCGCTCGTATGGCCTGACGACGCTGCGCGACACGCACGTGGAATTCAAGGGCGAGCGGGTCCGGTTCACGTTTCGTGGCAAGAGCGGGGTCGAGCACGAAATCGATCTCAACGACCGGCGCCTCGCGCGCATCGTCAAGCAGTGCCGCGACCTGCCGGGTTACGAGCTCTTTCAGTACTACGACGAGAACGGCGAACGGCAGACGGTCGGTTCGGACGAAGTCAACGCGTACCTCAAGGAAGTCACCGGGCAGGATCTGACCTCGAAGGATTTCCGGACGTGGGCGGGGACGGTGCTCGCGGCCGGGCTCCTGCGCGAGTTCGAGGCTTTCACGTCGACGGCGCAGGCGAAGAAGAACATCGTCGCCGCCGTCGAGCAGGTGGCGATGAAGCTCGGCAACACCAGGGCGGTCTGCCGCAAGTGCTACATCCACCCGGCGATATTCGACGCGTACCTCGACGGCTCGATGCTCGAGACGATCGCGCAACGGGCGCGGAAGGTATCGCGTGCAGTCGATCGGCTGACAGAGATGGAGCGCTCGGTGCTCTCGCTGCTGCGCCGCCGCCTGTCTCCGGCGAGACGGCGGCGCAGCGAGGTCACCGCCGCGTGAGGTGAATGCCGCCGGTCGTGCCTTCGACGCGGATCGGGCGCTCATGGCAGGCCCATTCGACTCGCCGGCACGCTGGGCTCGCTCATGGCAGGCTCGCGAGCGATTTTGTATGATTCCAGCGCCTGGACGAGCTCGCTCAACGCAAGTGTGCCCTGAACGGGCCGGGATGACTCCCAGAAAGACAGACGATGTCTGACCGCAAGTACCGGCAGCGTGGCTATCAGGACGAGCCGCGCGCGCCTCGCCGGGAGCAGGCCCCCGCGGCCAAGAAGGAGTACGCGCCGCGCGGGCAGCCGCCCGACCGCCCGAAGACCTTCGACATGCCCGGCTTCCGGGATGCCGTCCGCTGCGCCCGCTGCGGCAACGAGCTGATGGCGGCGTCGGCGTGGAGCGCCGAAGCCACCTGCAATCGCTGCGGCGCCGACCTGCACACCTGCGCGCAGTGCACCTACTTCGACAGCAGCGCCGCCTTCGAGTGCCAGCGTCCGATCAAGGTCCGTGTCTCGCCAAAGGACGCGCGGAACACCTGCACGGAGTTCGAGCCGAGAACCACTGTCGAGCGCGAGACCAAGTCGGTGGCGCCAACCAACGCGCGAAAGGCCTTCGACGATCTGTTCAAGTGAGTTGTTAGTTGTCTCAGTCTCCAGTTTCCAGTTAGAACTCTTTCTGGCAACTGGCAACTGGCAACTGGCAACTGGCAACTGGCAACTGGCAACCGGCAACCGGCAACCGGGAACTATTTACCAGTCAGATAGCCCCGCAGCCCGGTCAGCGTGCGCTCGAGCGACTCGCGCGCCAACCCTTCGACCAGACCGGTGGCAAACGGCCGCAACACATATGGAACGGCGCGGCTGAGGCTCACCGACTCGCACTCGATCAGCACACCGCCGGGCACGGCCTCGTAGCGCCAGTAGGCATTCAGCCGCCAGAGATACCCGCTGTCGGAGCCGGGTTTCAGTTCGTGCTCCTGCGGCGTGCCCGCATCATCGAGCTGGGCGATGCGTGTGGCGACGCTGCGGGCGCTCGCGCGCGCGCT
>DATJKD010000037.1:0-18115 GCA_035491795.1 Steroidobacteraceae bacterium
GTCGTTGCAGGCAGGCCAGCGCCTGCGTCGATCGCGTTCCGACTGCCCGATCTGCGATCGCGCCTGCTGTCGGCCGACGTCTGGCAGCTGCAGGAGCTCGACGACGAGGAACAGGTGCAGGCGTTACAGATCCGCGCGGCGCGACGCGGGCTCACGCTCGCCGACGACGCCGCGGTCTTTCTGCTCCGGAGGCTGCCGCGCGACATGCCTTCGCTCTGTGGCGTGCTCGATCGACTGGACGAGGCCTCGCTGGTCGCGCAGCGACGCCTGACCGTGCCGTTTCTCAGGCAGGCGCTTGCGGCACAGGCGGAGGCGGACCGGTCTGCGGGCGAGTGACGCGCAGGTACCGGATGAGCGCGGCAAACCACACAAGGCTCGCGAACACGATCGATGCCGCGAGCGCCCGCAGCGTCGGGTTCGCGATCGTCTCCATCACACCGGCGATGACGTAAGGCGCAACGCACAACGTCGCCCAGGCATGCGTCCGCCGGGAACCTGCGAGCACGCCACGCAGCGGTAGCAGCACGGGTAAGAGCCAGCCGAGGGACAGATAGAGCTTCGCCGGCCCGGGAGCCGTGCGCAATGCCGCGATGACGACGAGTAGCCCGAGCACCGACATCGCAGCGAGCACGGCGCACCGCGCCCGCTTGACTGTCGTCGCGCCCGGCGCCCGCCCCGTCATCGGTCGCGGCGCACGTGACCGGCCAGCTCGGCAATGCGCTGCCCGAGCAGGCGCGCGAGGTCACGCTCGTCCTCGGTGAGGTCAGGCCGCCGGTCGCGTCCGGAAACGTGGCTTGCGCCGTAGGGAGTCCCCCCGCTCCGCGTCCGGTTAAGGGCCTCCGCTGTGTACGGCAGGCCAACCAGGTACATCCCGTGATGCAGAAGCGGGATCATCATCGACAGCAGGGTCGCTTCCTGGCCACCGTGCATCGTGCTCGTGGAGGTGAACACGCCGGCGGGTTTGCGATCCAGCGCGCCGTTCAGCCACAGGGCGCTCGTACCGTCGAGGAAGTGCTTGAGCGGCGCCGCCATGTTGCCGAAGCGGGTGGGGCTGCCGAGCACAAGGCCGTCGCAATCGCGCAGCTCATCGTGCGTCGCGTAAGGCGGACCGTCGGCCGGAACCGCCGCGTCCGTCGCCGCGCTCGACGGCACCAGCTCGGGCACGGTGCGCAGCCACGCAGAGGCGCCGGAGACCGATTCGATGCCGCGCACCACCTGTCGCGCGAGTGCCGCGGTCGCGCCGTGACGCGAGTAGTAAACGACCAGGATGTCCGGCATCTGCAGCAGTCCGGTGTGGCCGGCGCGGCGCCGGAGCGGCCGAATTCTAGGTTGCTCTCGCTTGACGGTACAGGCCGCTGTTGTTACGGTCCGCCAGCCTCCCCGGCCGGATCATGCAACTCCTACGACAACTGTTCCCGCCGCTCGCGCTGGCATGGCTCCTCGTCGGTGTCCATCTGTCCGGTTGCGTGGGTGCGCCGGTACAGGAGATGAGCAACGCGCGGCAGGCGGTGCGTGCGGCGCAACGAGCGGGTGCGGACCAGCACGCCCCGGAGATACTGCTGGAGGCTCAAAAACTGCTCGCACAGGCGAGTAGCAACCTGTCCCGTGGCGAATACCGCGCGGCGCGCGACCAGGCCGAGCAGGCCCGCGCCAAAGCGCTCGAGGCGCGCCGCCTGGCCGAGGAAGCGGCACCGCCCAAACCCTGAGTATCGGTCGGATGAGCGAGCTGATCGCCAGCCGCTGTCACGTCTCAGGGCGCGTGCAGGGAGTATTCTTTCGTGCCAGCACGCGCGATCGAGCCCGCGAGCTCGGGGTCACCGGTTACGCACGCAACCTGCCCGACGGCCGCGTCGAAGTTCTCGCCTGCGGCAAACCTGATGCCGTCGAAGCGCTCTGCCGCTGGCTGTGGCAGGGCTCACCGTCGTCGCAGGTGACGGCAGTCAACGTGAGCGCCGTGCCGATGAGCGAGCTCGGGGAGCCACCGACGTCCTTCCGCACCCGATAGATTCGCAGCCGCCCTGGCCTAGTGGCCGTAACGCCAGCGGCTCACCAGCCGGTCGATCACGAGATCCGAATAGGTTGGGCGCCCGAGACTGCCGTTGTAACGTTGCAGCGCACGCGGGTAGTTGCCGCGTTCCTTGCGCAGGTAGTAGCCGAGTATGGTGGTGCCCATCCGCACGTTCTCAGGGATGCGTATCAGCTGCTCGTTGCCCATGCCAAGCTGGGTGGGCCAGAAGGGCATCACCTGCATCAACCCGACCGCCCCCGCATACGACACGGCGTAGCGATCAAAGCGGCTCTCGACGTCCATCACTGCGAGCACGAGTTCCGGCGGCACGTTGACCCTGCGCGCCTCGCAGTGGACGTGGTGCAGAATCAGGCGGCGCTCCTCGGGGTCTTTCACGTAGCGCGCGAGCCGAGGGTCCATGTACGCGAACCAGACCTCCTGCTCGTAGCGATCGACAAAGCACTGCGAGGGCTCGATCGCTGCGGCGATCACGCCGCGGAGCTCTGGATCGGTCTGCCGGTCCGCCCAGCTTGGCGAAGGAAGGAGGACGAGCGCCGTGATGCCGGCGAGCGTCGCACGCCGCGACATTTCAGTCGGTCCTGCCCGTACGCTCGCGCAGCAACGGCAACACCCGCTCGAGCGGTACGTCCGTGGACTCCGTCGCGCGCCGCTCGCGGTATTCGAGCACTCCGCGGTCCAGCCCCTTGTCGCCGACCACCACCCGGCGCGGTATGCCGAGCAGCTCGTCGTCTGCAAATTTCACGCCCGGCCGCGCGTCCCGATCGTCGTACAGAACCTCGAAACCGGCCGAGCGCAGCTCGTCGTAGAGCCGCTCGCTGATTTCGCGGACACGGGGCGACTTCTGCAGATTGATCGGGATCAGGGACACGTCGAAGGGTGCGATGGGATCGGGCCAGATGATGCCGCGCTCATCGTGATTCTGTTCGATCGCGGCCGCCACGACGCGCGTCACACCGATGCCATAGCAGCCCATCAGCATCGTGACCGCGCGCCCCCCGTCGTCGAGCACGGTCGCGTTCATGGCCTCGCTGTACTTGGCACCGAGCTGGAAGATGTGGCCGACCTCGATTCCGCGCACGATCGACAGATGGCCGCGACCGGTCGGGCTCGGATCGCCCGGCACGACGTTCCGCAGGTCGGCGACCTCGGGCTCCGCGAGATCGCGGCCCCAGTTGACGCCCGTGAGATGCAGGTCGCGGCGATTGGCACCGCAGACGAAGTCGGCGAGGGCGGCTGCGGCCCGGTCGGCATACACCTTGAGCCTGAGGCCCACCGGCCCGAGAAAGCCTGGCTCGCATCCGGTGGCCTCGCGCACGCGCTCGGCGCTCGTCATCCGAAGCGGCGCCAGCACGCCGGGAAGCTTCTGCACCTTGACCGCGTTCAGCTCGTGATCGCCGCGCACGACCAGGGCGATGACCTCGCCATCCACGCCGTCGACGAGCAGCGTCTTGACGCAGCGATTGGCCGACACGCCAAGAGAGACGGTCAGCTCGGCGATGGTGCGGACACCGGGGGTCGAGACCTCCGCAAGCGCCGCACCGGGTGCGGCGCGCGCGCCCGGTGGGGCGAGAGCCTCCGCCATCTCGAGGTTGGCCGCGTACTCGTCGCTATCGGAGAAGGCGATGGCGTCTTCGCCGGACTCGGCCAGCACGTGGAATTCCTGCGAGACGCTGCCACCGATGCTGCCCGAGTAGGCACCCACCGCGCGGAACCTGAGCTGCATGCGTTCGAAAATGCGGCTATAGGCCGCATACATCGCCCGGTAGCCCTGCTCCAGCGACGCCTGGTCGATGTGGAAGGAGTAGGCGTCCTTCATCACGAACTCACGCGCACGCATGACGCCGAAGCGCGGTCGGATCTCGTCACGGAACTTGGTCTGGATCTGATAGAAGTTCACCGGCAGCTGGCGGTGGCTCTTGAGCTCGCGGCGTGCAATGTCGGTGATCACTTCCTCGTGCGTGGGTCCGAGACAGAACGACCGTTCGTGGCGGTCCGCGAGGCGCAGCAGCTCGGGCCCGAACTGGTCCCAGCGGCCCGATTCCTGCCAGAGCTCCGCCGGCTGCACCATCGGCATTACCAGCTCGATCGCGCCGGCGCGATTCATCTCCTCGCGGACGATGGCTTCGACCTTGCGCAACACGCGCAACCCCATCGGCAGCCAGGTATACAGGCCCGACGCAAGGCGTCGGATGAGTCCCGCCCGCAGCATGAGCTGGTGGCTCACGACCTCGGCATCCGCCGGCACATCGCGCAGGGTGTTGATTGGATAGCGGCTGAGTCGCATTGGGCCGGGCCCGTGGGCCAGAAATGGCGCGGTATGTTAGCAGAGCCTCGACGCCGCTCCCGGCGTTGTGCGGGTCGCGCGGCGTACCTATGATGCTGCCGCCGTGGTCCCATTCCTGCGACGAGCCGCATGACAGACCCGAACGCAGCACACAAACCGACGCAGCCGCGTCCGCGCAATCGCGGTATCTACCTGCTGCCGAACCTGTTCACGACGGCCGTGCTGTTCGCCGGCTTCTACGCGGTCGTCGCCGCGGCCGACGGCAATTTCGATCGTGCCGGCATCGCCATCTTCATCGCCATGGTCTGCGACGGTCTCGATGGCCGGATCGCGCGTTGGACCAACACGCAGAGCGACTTCGGCAAGGAATACGACAGCCTGTCGGACATGGTCGCGTTCGGCGTGGCACCAGCGATCGTCGCCTACCAGTGGGGTGTGGCCAGGATCGCGGAATACGGCTCGGTATGGGGCCGGGTAGGCTGGCTCGCAACGTTTTTCTACGCGGCAAGTGCCGCCATGCGCCTCGCGCGCTTCAATGCGCGCGCGGCTACCGCGGACAAGCGCTTCTTCGAAGGGCTGCCCAGCCCGTCGGGAGCGGCCATCCTCGCTGGCTTCGTCTGGATGATGTCGGACTGGGAAGTCGACGGGCTGGTGGCGCTCATGCTGGCGTTCGCGGTTGCGCTCATCACGGGTGGTCTCATGGTGAGTCGCTTCCCGTACGTGAGCGGCAAGGATTTCGACTTCGGCCGACGCGTGCCGTTCGCGGTGTTGCTCCTCATTCCGCTCGGCTTCGTGGTCGTCGGTTCGAGTCCGCCCGAGATGCTGTTCGGGATGTTCGGGCTATACGGTCTCTCGGGTCCGCTGGCGTGGGGCTGGCGGCGACTCTTCCGCTCGCGTCGCCCGGCGACGCCCGGCGGCGGGTCTCCGCCGGGCTGAGCGATGCAAGCTGCACACAAGCGCAGGATCTTGGTCGAGCTCGGCGTGGACGTTTACGTCCGGCGCGACGCTGGGAGCGTGCGTGCCGCAGAAGAGCGCGCGTCCGACGCCGGACCGCCCGCCCAGCCAGATGAGCTTCTCGCTTCGGTGCCGCAAGGTCTCGCCGACGGCGTTGAATGGGATCCGCTGCGTGCCATGGTCGCCGCCTGCACGAGGTGCGTTCTGCACGCGGGCCGGACCCAGACCGTCTTCGGCGTCGGCCGCCGGGATGCGCGCTGGATGATCATCGGTGAGGCGCCGGGCGCGGAAGAGGATCGCCGCGGCGAGCCATTCGTGGGGCGTGCCGGGCAGCTGCTCGATTCGATGCTTCGTGCGCTCGGCCCTGGGCGCGATCAGGTGTACATCGCTAACGTGCTCAAGTGCCGTCCGCCGGGAAATCGCGACCCGCGGCCGGAGGAGTCCGCGAGCTGCCGCCCGTATCTGAACCGCCAGATCGAGCTCGTGGCGCCGACACTCATCATCGCCGTCGGGCGCATCGCGGCGCAGGCACTTCTCGAGACCGATCAGCCGCTCGGCAAGCTGCGCGGCCGGATACACTCGCTTGGCGAACGCGGGTGGCCGGTGATCGTCACCTATCACCCGGCGTACCTGCTGCGCAGCCCGAGCGAGAAGCGCAAGGCCTGGCAGGACCTGCTGCTCGCGCGCCGGACTTTCCGCGAGCTCGAACGCCAGCGTGGTGAGGCATGAGCGCGGCACGAATCGAGCTTCCCGGGCCGCGACCCCGACTGGTGCGATTTCGCGCGATGGTTCCGGGCGACGTTCCGGCAGTCGGTGCGGTCGAGCGGTCCTCGTACGCCTATCCCTGGAGCGATGGCATCTTCCGCGATTGTCTGCGCGTCGGATACCTCTGCCGCGTCGCGGAGCTCGGCCGCGAGATCGTCGCGTATGGCATCGCGGCGATGGGCGCGCGCGAGGCTCACATCCTGAACCTGTGCGTCCGGTCCGACCTGCGCGGACGCAACATCGGCCGGCAGATGCTCCTGCTGCTGCTCGATCGTGCACGACAGGCCGGGATGGACGACGCGCTGCTCGAGGTCCGGCCGTCGAACACGCTCGCGATCTCGCTCTACCAGTCGATGGGCTTCGCGGAGATGGGACGCCGGCGCGGCTACTACCAGGCCGATGGTGGCCGCGAGGATGCCCTGGTGCTCAAGCTCAGCCTCGCGCCGCAGCAGGCCCCGGACGCGGGCTGATAGAATAGGGGCCCGACTTTCTCCCCCGAACCCGGCTGAAATGAGCTCCCCGAGCGACGAAGTGGCCCGGCGCCGCACCTTTGCGATCATCTCCCACCCCGACGCCGGGAAAACGACGCTGACCGAAAAGCTCCTGCTGTTCGGCGGTGCAATCCAGCTCGCCGGCACGGTAAAGGGTCGCAAGGCGGCGCGGCACGCGACCTCCGACTGGATGCGCCTCGAGCAGCAACGCGGCATCTCCGTCACCTCGAGCGTGATGCAGTTTCCGTACGCGGGCCGCGTGATCAACCTGCTCGACACGCCCGGCCACGAGGACTTCTCGGAGGACACCTATCGCACGCTGACCGCGGTCGACTCGGCGCTGATGGTCATCGACTGCGCCAAGGGTGTCGAAGAGCGGACCATCAAGCTGATGGAAGTCTGCCGGCTGCGCGACACCCCGATCATGACGTTCATCAACAAGCTCGATCGCGAGGGCCGCGAGCCGCTGGCGCTCCTGGACGAGATCGAGAAGGTGCTAGGTATCGGCTGTGCACCCGTCACCTGGCCCATCGGCATGGGGCGAGATCTCCGCGGCATCTACCACCTGCTGGAGGACCGCATCTACGTCTACCAGCCGGCGGAGAAGGGGCGCGTGGGTACACATGCGGTGATCGATCGTCTTGCGGGCGAGGAGGCCGGGGACCTTCTCGGCGACCGCGCGGCCGCGTTCCGCGACGAGATCGAGCTCGTGCGCGGCGCTTCGCATGAGTTCTCGACGACGGAGTACCTCGCCGGCCGGCGCACGCCGGTGTTCTTCGGATCCGCAATCAACAACTTCGGGATCACAGAGCTGCTGTCCGCGTTCGTCGAGCACGCGCCGCGGCCGCGGCCGCGCGCGACCACCGGGCGGATCGTGGACGCGTTCGAGGACAAGCTCACGGGCTTCGTGTTCAAGATCCAGGCGAACATGGATCCCGGTCATCGCGACCGGATCGCGTTCATGCGCATCTGCTCCGGGCGATACGAAAAGGGTATGAGGCTGCATCACGTGCGGCTTGGCAAGGAGATGCGGATCGCGGATGCGCTTACTTTCCTCGCCGCCGATCGCCAGCACACCGATGAGGCCTGGGCCGGCGATATCATCGGGCTGCACAACCACGGCACGATCAACATCGGCGACTCGTTTACCGAGGGCGAGCGGCTGATGTTCACCGGCATCCCCAACTTCGCGCCGGAGATGTTTCGGCGCGTGGTGCTGCGCGACCCGCTGCGGATGAAGGCGCTGCAGAAGGGACTCGACCAGCTCTGCGAGGAGGGCGCCACGCAACTCTTCCGACCGCTGCGCAACAATGACCTGATCCTGGGCGCGGTCGGTCCGCTTCAGTTCGACGTCGTCGCGTTCCGTCTGGCGGATGAGTACGGGGTTCAGGCCGGCTGGGACAACGTCAATGTGCATACCGCGCGCTGGATACAGTGCGCGGATCCGAAGAAGCTGCAGGAGTTCCGAGTCAAGGCGCACGATCACCTCGCGCTCGATCACGCGGGCGCACTGGTGTATCTCGCGCCGTCGCGCGTCAACCTCCAGCTCACTCAGGAGCGATGGCCGGACGTGAGCTTCCGCGAGACCCGTGAGCAGCTGGCGCACGCCGCCTGAGGCACAGGCGCCGTGAAGGGCGCGCTGCGGCGACGGCCAGTGATCGCCTGGGCGTTGTATGACTGGGCGAACTCGGCGTTCGCCACGACCGTGATGGCCGGGTTCTTCCCTGTGTTCTTCAAGCAGCACTGGAACCTCGGCGTGCCGGTCACCGAGAGTACCTTCCGGCTGGGTGTGACCAGCGGTATCGCGAGCGCGCTGATCGCACTCGTGGCACCGGTGCTAGGCGCTATCGCGGACCGCGGGGGCGCGCGCGTGCGGCTGCTGATGGGCTTTACGGTGATGGGTGCAGCGGCGACAGCGGCTCTCGCCCTCGTGCCGGCAGGGCAGTGGCAGGTCGCCGCGACGCTCTATCTCGCGGGTTCGCTCGGATTCTGGGCCGGCATCGTGTTCAGCGATTCGCTGCTACTGCATGTAGCCGAGCCACGCGAATACGATCTCGTGTCCGGGTTCGGGTACGCGATGGGCTATCTGGGCGGCGGCCTCCTTTTCGCGATCAACGTCGGGATGACTCTGCGACCCGCATGGTTTGGCCTGGCGGATGCCGCCCAGGCCGTCAAGGTATCGTTCGTGATGGTGGGGCTCTGGTGGCTCATCTTCGCTCTGCCGCTGGCATTCAGCGTGCGCGAGCAGGCCGCCGGCACACGCCTCGCGCCGTCCGCCGCCGTTCGGCAGGGTTTCGGCGAGCTGGCGCGGACTCTCCGCGAGATACGCCGCTATCGCCCCATCCTCTGGTTTCTCGCCGCGTACTGGCTGTATATCGACGGTGTCAACACCGTCATCAAGATGGCGGTCGACTACGGCCTGTCGCTCGGCTTCGAGGCGGCGCAGCTCCTGGCCGCGCTGCTTCTCACCCAGTTCGTGGCGTTTCCGGCGGCGCTGGCCTTTGGATGGCTCGGCCAGCGGATCGGCGCGCGCAAAGGAATCTTCGTGGGGCTGACGGTCTATGCAGCCGCGACATGCTTTGCATATTTCCTGAGGGACGTGCGCGACTTCTACCTGCTCGCCGTAGTGATCGGCCTGGTGCAGGGCGGGGTGCAGTCCTTGAGCCGGTCGTACTTCGGGCGACTAGTGCCCGATGGGAAGTCCTCGGAGTTTTTCGGCTTCTACAACATGATGGGCAAGTTTGCGGCCGTGCTTGGTCCGCTGCTCACCGGCGTTGTCGCGAAGCTGACGGGTGACCCCCGACTCTCGATCCTGTCGATTCTGCTGCTGTTTGTGGGTGGCGCCGCGCTGCTGGTCTTCGCGGCCCAGCGGGAGGCTCCGGCAACCACTCGCGGCTGAGCCTCGCGAGCGAAGCCCGGCGCCCAGGTTACTACCCGCCTTCCCCGCCGCCGCAGCTTGAGCCCGCACACCCGTGCCCGACGGAATCCATGACGGAATCCGCGCGCTCCTCGATCTCTCTTATTTGCTCGCGCGTGAAGCAGAATGTTTCGGGAAGCTTCGTCCCGACGATTGTCTCCGAGCGGCAGAAGTATTCCTTCCCGCCCCGAGTGACCCGTCGGTAACCCGCGGGCACTTTGTCTGCCGGCTTGGGTTCAGTTGCCTTCGCCGCGGCGTTGCCGCCGGTTGAGGCAGGCGCGGCACTCGTCGGGACCGCAGTCACGGCGTCTGCGGATCTGTCCGGCTGTGCACTGCAGGCCGAAAGTCCCGCAAACAGGATTGCCGCAAGCGCGCCAACACCGTCAGGTCCGATTCGAATAGGCATCGCTCGCACTCCAACCATACGCCTCACATCTCGGTGCAGTAGGCGCCACCGGTGCAGGTTTTGCGGGCCTTCTCGAAATCGTCCATCGCGTGATTGGTCCGCTCGTCGATCTCAGCTATCTGCTCACGCGTAAAGCACATCTGCTCAGCGAAACGCGTGCCGATGGTGGTCACGGATTTGCAGTACAACTCCTTCCCGTTGCGTTTGACGAGCCGGTAGCCGCCCGGCACCTTGGGGGAGAGTTTCGGCGCATGCGCGGTTTCCACGGGCACCCCCGAAGCGGGGGACGCAGTTGACGCGGGGACGACTTCTGCGGGCACCGCCGAAGCGGCGGGCGCAGTCGGCGCGGACGCGGCTTCCGCGGGCACCGCCGAAGCGGCGGGCGCAGTCGGCGCGGGGGCGGCGGACGCCTCGGCGGGGGGTGGGGCCGCTGTCGCTTGCGTAGGCTCTGAGCCCCAGCCCGCCAGCGCGTAGGACCCTGCGACTACCGCAACCATCAACAGTCCGATGTGTTTCATCGGCGCAGCCCCCGTGGTTCAGCTTCCGTTGCCGCAGGCCTCGCCGCCGCCGCAGACCTTCATGCCCTGCTCGAAGTCATCCATGGTCGATTCGGTACGGTTCTGGATTTCCTGGAGCTGCTCGCGGGTGAAGCAGGTCTTCTGCGGGAAGCGGCTGCCGGACGTGGTCACACTCCGGCAGTAGAGCTCCTTGCCGTTGCGCGTCTCGCGTCGGTACCCGCTCGGGATCTTGCCGGCGGGCTGGGGCGCCGTGGCGCTTTCGCTCGCGGCCGCCGCCGCCGGCTCAGCCGCGGGGACGGCTACCTCTGGCGCGGGAACGGGAGCTGGCGCTGACTCGGCCTGCGGCGTCGTGGGTTGCGATGAGCAAGCGGCAAGAACGGCGAACAGGGCGAGCAACGCTGCGGCGCGCATGAATACAAACTCCGGTACAGATTAGTCTTAGTTAATGCATAAATGATGTCATACGCCCGCTGTGAATGCACGCCGCGGGAGGGAGTGAGGCGCGCAAACAACAACGGGTGGCTTCATGCATGTTGCCAGCCGGCAGGGTCCAGTCCGTAGAATTCGGAGATCAGCGCATAAAGCTCGGGATGGGCTGCGCGGAACGCAACCGGACGTTCGAAGAACTCTTCGCTCACTACGGCAAAGAACTCTGCTTCATCCTCGGCGGCATACGGGTCCAGGAACGTGTCCGCGCCGCGATCGACCTGCTCCGTAAGGCGATCGAACTGCCGGCGCAGATCGAGCGTCCAGTTTTCGAGCGGGCGACGCGGTCCCGCTTCGGGTTCGGCCAGCCCAACAGCCTCGTAGTCGAGGTGATGGGCGAATTCGTGGAGCACGACGTTGTAGCCCGCGTCATGGGCGGCGCCGGCCGCGACCACGTCCTCCCAGGACAGGATGATCCGGCTCGCATCCCAGGCCTGACCCGCGAGCACACGCCGCTGCCGCGTGACCAGACCGGACTCGTCTTCGTCTTCCTCCTCTACCCAGAACGGCGTCGGATAGACGAGGATCGATTGCAACGATGGATACAGATCGTGTGGCCGGCCGAGCACCAGCACGCAGGCGTGCGCGGCGATCGTGACCCGCATCTCATCGGTGACCGTGAGCCCGTTGCAACCGACGAAGGTCTTTTCGGCTACGAACGCTGCGACGAGGCCGTCGAGACGATCGCGGAGGCCCAGCGGCAGCTGCGCCCGGATCGGAACGTTGCGCTCTACGGCATCGACACGTGACGGGGCCAGCGGTGCCGCGGCCGCGCGCCGGTGCCTTCGAGCCCGAAGCACGGGCGCAAGCAACAACCACGCGACGAACGCAAGCGCGAGGGCAATGATCGCCGTCGCGGCGGACGAGATCACCCCAGTTTCTTGAGCCGTTCGACCAGGTCGACGTAGGACTTCTGCGCCTTGTCCTGCGCGGTGCCCTTGAGACGCGCCCACGCGTCGTACTTTGCCCGGCCGACGAAATCAAACGCGCCGGGTCGATCGCCGCTTACGTCGCCGGACGACGCCTGCTTGTACAGCGCGTACAGGCGAAGCATGTCCTCGTCGGCGGGCCGCTTCTTCAGGTTCTGGGCGTCTTTCGCTGCACGCTCGAACTTCTTGTTGAGATCTGACATGGCCTTGCCGTCTGCGGATGCCCGGCGGCAAGCATAGCGCAGCTCCTCACGGACGCAGCCGGCCGACTTTGTACTTCAGACGCTGCAGGTCCTCGTTCGCCGGAGCTGGGCCGTAGCGCAGCGCAACGTAGAGCTCGCGGATCGCTTCCAGGTCCAGGCGCAGATCGGGACAGTGCGCCATCGCGCGGTGCAGGTAGTCCACCGGACCCTCCGCTGGGCGCCGCGTCACACCGCGCCGGGCCAACCGGGCAGCCGCCTGCCCGTGGAGGCGCTCCGGCCAGTCGCGCTCCGGCGGGCGGTACGTCCAGGCGAGCCAGGCCGACAAACCGATGAAGAACGCACCTAGGACCACTGTCAAACCGAGGCCCAGGGTGCGCCAGTCGGGTGCGTCGACGCCGAGCCGCTGCAGCAGCGAGAACTGCAGGCGCTCGTCGAACCGTACGACGCGCTCGTTCCAGAAGTCGTTGACATAGTCCCAGACGAGCTGCGCCTGGCCTACCAGCCGGCTGCCCTCCCAGATCCGCGTCAGCGTCGGCGCATCCGCAAACGACGCCGTGATACCGCGTTCTATGCGATCCGGCGCCACGGCCGCGGTGGGATCGACGCGCAGCCAGCCGCGTCCCGCCACCCAGATCTCGGACCAGGCATGTGCGTCGGACTGCCGCACCAGCAGGTAGCCGCCGAGGGGATTGAACTCGCCGCCCTGGTACCCGGTCACGATCCGTGCCGGCACGCCGGCCGCCCGCATCGCCATCGTAAAGGCTGCGGCGTAATGCTCGCAAAAGCCGCTGCGTGTATCGAAGAGGAACTCGTCGACCGCGTTCTCGGCGAGCCGCGGCGGATCGAGCGTGTAGTGGTACTCCTCGTTACGGAACTTGCGGAGCAGTTCGCCGGCGATGGCGGTCGGATCCGCATGGCGCCGGGCGAGCTCGCGCCCGAGCGCAAGCGTCCTCGGGTTGCCGTCGGCCGGAAGCTGCAGGTCGCGGTTGCGCAGCGAGGTCGGAAGCTCGACGCCGGCGACGTAGGCGGGGTACGAGCGCAGACGGAACGAGGTCACACGGGTGATCAGTTGCCGCGCGACGAGCTGAAAGTCGTAGGTGCTGCGTGCCTCGCGCTCGGCCCACGCTGCTGGCAGATCGAGCGCAAGTATCCATGGCCGATCGTGTGCCTCGAGGGTGATCTGGTAATCGACCGGTGCGCCGATCCAGGTGACGGATTGCTGCGGAAAGGACTGCGCCAGCGGACGTCGCCAGCGGCGCCCGTCGAACTCGTGCAGCACGGGACCGCGCCAGTAACGCTGCGCAGGCGGCGGGATCGGTCCGTCGAAGCGAACCCGGAACGCGACCGCGCCCGAAACGCTCAGGTCGGAGACGTCGCCGAGCATGATCTCGTCGTTGAGACCCGTCCGCGAGCTCTGGCCGACGGCGACGCCCCAGAACGGACCGGGCAGCCGCGGGAAGAGCACGAACAAGAGCAGCGCGAGCGGCAACGCGGGCCAGGTAAGCGCTGCCGTGCGTCTGAGCCCCGTGACGGGCGCCCCGCCGGCGGCGCCACCATGGACGCGATGGAGCGCTGCGGTCGCGACGAAGGCGCCCGCCAGCAGCAGCGGCAAGCGTGTGATGCCCTGGTCGCGCAACAGCGCCGCGTAGAGCAGGAAGTAGGCGATGAACACCAGCACGGTGAGGTCGCGCTCGGTGCGGGTCTCGAGCAGCTTGACCGCCGCCATCATGGCGAGCAGGGCCGTGCCGGCCTGCACGCCGTTCACCGTACGGAAGACTGCGAGCACGAAGAGCAGGGCGCTAATGGCTGCCAGCGTCCGCACCCAGCGGGGCGGGAGCGCCCAGCCACGCTGTGCCGCCGCGTAACGCCAACTCGCGGCTACCAGCAGGCTCACGCTGGCCCAGGCGGGCAGTTGCCTGACATGCGCAAGGAGCGCAACGCCCATCGCGGCCAGCACCCAGCCCAGCCCCCGCATCGCGAAGCTCGTCTGCTCAGGCATGACCGGCGGGTACCTCGAACACGGCCAGCGCCGTGAGACAGTGCTCGCGGTGGGCACGTCCGATGTTCGGCGCGATCGTGGTGCCGGGCAGCCGGATGCCGTAGGCCTCGCCGCGATCGTGCGCGTCGATCACCCAGCGACACATCTGCGACAGGCGTGCCTCCGCGGCAAGCCCGGCCAGGCTGTCCCAGTCGAAGACGTACGAGGTCACGTCGGTGCCGGCGAACTGCTTGGCGTGCAGGCCATTGCCGCGGGCATACGACTTCCACGCAATCCGGTGCAACGGGTCGCCGAACTGGAACGGTTTCAGACCGACGAAGTCCTCGTCGCCGCGCGCACGGTCCTGCGCGCCACCGGTGTCCGTCTCGACGGCCGGCGGGGAACGACCGCGGGGCGCCGGATGCGGCCAGGCAATCGCTCGATAGTCAGGGTGAATGACCGCCCACGCACGGAAGAGTCCCAGCGGATGCCGCGTCGATACCTCGTAGCGCGTGAGCGGAACCGGTCCGCGACGTGCGGCCGCGATCGTAAGCACACTCTCGACCGTGGCGCCGGCATCGAGATCGGCGGGTGCCGCGCGCGCATCGTCCGAGGAGATTTCAACGCGCGCCCGCTGCGCGACGGACGCATTCGCTAGCAGGATGCGAAACGCCACGCGCCGTCCGACAAAGGCGGACTCGGTTGTATGCAACCCCAGTGCCAGCCCCTCGAGCGTACCGTGACAGTGGTGCATCGCCGTCAGCCCTACGCCGGCGAGCAGGAAGGCGAAGGCGAGCCCCAGGTTGTTACCGTAATTGAGTCCGCCGACCAGCATGGCAAACACCATGGCCGCGTACGCGACACCGAGCTGCGTCGGCAGGATGTAGATCCGGCCGCGCCGCAGCACGACCGTCTCGGCGTCGCGGCCCTGGCGGCGCAGGATCCAGGCGCGCATCCGCCGGTTGGCGGCTGCAGACATGCGGCGAAGATAGGATCGCATCGCGGCCGCGGTGGCTGCGGGTCGCCCGTCAGGGCACGGGCACGGCGTCGAGAACGTGTTGACCGATCTCGCCGGCGCCGCGGAAGCGACTCTCGTCGCGCGGCGCGAGGCGGTGGCCGACGACCGCCGGCAGCACCGCCTGGACGTCCTCCGGGAGCACGCCGGAATGCGAGTGCATCAGGGCCCAGGCCTGCGCTGCGCGCAGCAGCGCGATCACCGCGCGCGGCGAGAGGCCGGCCTGGAACTCCGCGGTCCGGCGGGTGTGCGCAGCGACGGCCTGGACGTAATCGAGCAGCGCCTCTGAAGCGTGCACCTGCGGCACATCGCGCTGCAGGCGCAGCAGCTGCTGCGGCGCCAGCGCCGGGACCAGGGTTGCGAGCAGATCACGACGGTCCTGCCCGAGCAGCAGCTGCCGCTCGAGGGCATCCTGCGGATAGCCGAGCTCGATGCGCATCAGGAACCGGTCGAGTTGCGATTCGGGAAGCGGGAAGGTGCCGACCTGGTACACCGGGTTCTGCGTCGCGATCACGAAGAACGGCTCCGTCATCGGATACGTGTTGCCGTCGGCCGTGACCTGGTGCTCCTCCATCGCCTCGAGCAGCGCGCTCTGCGCCTTCGGCGTGGCGCGATTGACCTCATCGGCCAGCACGAGCTGTGCGAACACTGGTCCTCGATGGAAGCGGAACTGGCCGCCCTCGGGCTCGAACACCGACACGCCGATGATGTCTGCGGGCAGCAGGTCGCTCGTAAACTGGATCCGCTGGTAGACGAGCCCGAGCGTACGTGCGAGTGCGTGCGCGAGCGTGGTCTTGCCCACGCCGGGGATGTCCTCGATCAGCAGGTGACCGCGCGCCAGCAGGCAGGCGAGTGACAGGCGGAGCTGGCGGTCCTTGCCGAGGATGATCCGGTTCAGGCCCGCGAGCGCCGATTCGATCAGCTCGATGGCCTCGGTATCGCGGGTCGGAGTCCCGTGGTGCAGCGGCGTGCTCAAGGCCTGGCTCTCATGCGGTGGATCCGGCGGTCAGCGTGCGCAGCCGTCGCAGCTGCTCGTCGAGCTGCCCGGCGTGGCGCTCGAAGTTGGCGAGCCGTTCGCGCTCGAGCGCCACGACATCCGCGGGCGCGTTGCCGACGAAGCTCACATTGGCGAGGCGCGCGCGACTGCGGTCGCGGTCGGCGATCGCGCGGGTGCGGCGCTTTTCGAGCCGGGCAGCGCCCGCCGACAGGTCGTCGACCAGCCGGGAGAACGGAGCGAGCACCGCACGCCCATCCACGATCGCGATCGCGCTCGGCGGCAGGTCCGCCTCGGTGCGCACCAGCTCGACCGACTCGAGGTTACCGAGCCGCGCTATCAGCGGCGCGAGCGAGACGAGCGCGTCCGCATCGTTGGCGCGCTCGCTGATCACCCAGGCAGGCGTCGCGCGCGCGTGCGGGACGTCGAGCTCGCCGCGGATCTGCCGGATGCCGAGTACGATCGCCTGCAGCGACTCGATCTGGCGGACGGCTTCGTCATCCGCGGGATACGCCGCTGGCGACGGGTAGGCGGCGAGCATGACCGTCTCGCCGGGTTCGCCCGCGAGCGGCGCCACGCGCTGCCAGATTTCCTCGGTCACGAACGGCATCAGCGGGTGAAGCATCCTGAGCGAGGATTCGAGCACGGCGAGCAAGGTGCGCCGCGTGCCGCGCCGGGCCGCCGGGGCGACCGAGTCGGATTGCAGAGCCGGTTTCGCGAGCTCGAGATACCAGTCGCAGAACTCGTACCAGACGAACTGGTACATGGCCTGCGCCGCGAGGTCGAAGCGGTAGGCCGCGAACTGCTCGCGTACGACCGCAAGCGTCCGGCCCAGCCGATCGCGTATCCAGCGATCCGCCAGCGAGAGCTCGCATGGTCCGGCGAGTTCCGCCGCGTGCGGCTCGGTGTTCATCAGCACGAAGCGCGCGGCATTCCACAGCTTGTTACAGAAGTTGCGGTAGCCCTCGATCCGCCCCAGGTCGAAGCGGATGTCCCGCCCCATCGTCGCGAGCGCTGCGAACGTGAAGCGCAGCGCATCGGTGCCGTAGGACGGTATGCCCTGGGGGAACTGGCGGCGCGTGGCCTTCTCGATCGCCGTCTTCATCTGCGGCTGCATCAGTCCGGAGGTGCGCTTGGCGATGAGCGCCTCGAGGTCGATGCCGTCGATCAGGTCGAGCGGGTCGATGATGTTGCCCTTGGACTTGGACATCTTCTCCCCGTGCTCGTCACGGATGAGCCCGGTGATGCAGACGTCGCGGAACGGAACGTCGCCGGCGAAGCGGAGCCCCATCATGATCATGCGGGCGACCCAGAAGAAGATGATGTCGAATCCCGTGACCAGCACCGAGGTCGGATAGTAGTCCGCGAGCTCACGGGTGCGCTCGGGCCAGCCGAGCGTGGAGAAGGGCCAGAGCGCCGAGCTGAACCACGTGTCGAGCACGTCCTCGTCCTGGCGGAGCTCGACGTCGCGGCCGAGCCTTGCCCTGGCGGCGGCGCGCGCTTCCTGCTCGCTGCGCGCGACGTAGACCCCGCCCTCGGCGTCGTACCAGGCGGGAATCCGGTGACCCCACCAGAGCTGGCGGCTGATGCACCAGTCCTGGATGTTGCGCATCCACTGAAAATAGGTTTTCGACCATTGCTCCGGGACGAAGTGGATACGGCCGTCCTCGACGGCGCGGATCGCGGGCGCGGCAAGCGGCGCGACTTTCACGTACCACTGGTCGGTGAGCCAGGGCTCCAGCACTGCGCCGCTGCGGTCGCCACGCGGCACGGGCAGCGTATGCGGCTCCGTCTTCTCGAGCAACCCGGCGGCCTCGAGATCGGCCACGACGCGCTCGCGGGCCGCGAAGCGATCGAGGCCGCGATAGGGCGTCGGAACTTCGTCGTTGAGCACGGCGTCCGCCGTGAAGATGTTGATGAGTGGCAGACCGTGACGGCGTCCGACCTCGTAGTCGTTGAAGTCGTGGCCGGGCGTGATCTTGACGCAGCCGCTGCCGAACGAGGGATCGACGTAGGCGTCGGCGATGACCGGGATCAGTCGTCCCGTCAATGGCAATCGGACCTGGCGTCCGACGAGGTGACGATAGCGCTCGTCGTCGGGATGCACCGCGACCGCCGTGTCGCCCAGCATCGTTTCGGGTCGTGT
>DATJKD010000038.1:0-3852 GCA_035491795.1 Steroidobacteraceae bacterium
GAGACGAAGGAGCAACTCGGCGGATTCATTCTCATCGAGGCCCGTGACCTGAACGACGCGATCCGGCTGGCGGCGAAGATTCCGCCCGCGCGCCTGGGCTGCGTCGAGGTGCGACCGGTCAAGGAGCAGGGTTGCGCCTCGCAGGATGGAGCAGTTTGATATGAGCGCACACGAATCCACCAACATCGCACGACCGCGAGTCACGACGTGCGAGGAGTGGCTCGTGGCACGCAAGGAACTGCTCGCGCTCGAGAAGGAGCACACGCGGCGGCGCGACGCGCTGAACGCGGCGCGGCGGCGACTGCCGATGGTGCGCGTCGAGAAGCCTTATGTCTTCGAAGGACCGGCGGGCCACGCGAGCCTGGTCGAGCTCTTCGAGGGGCGCCGCCAGCTCATCGTCTACCACTTCATGTTCGAGCCCGATGCGCCGCCGCCCGGCAAGAGCGGCGCGCCCTGGGTCGAGGGCTGCCCCGGCTGCTCCTTTGCGGCCGACGACCTTCCGGATCCCGTGCACCTGCGCGCGCGCGACACCAACCTGGTGCTCGTGTCGCGCGCACGCTGGTCGAAGATCGCGCCCTTCAAGCAGCGGATGGGCTGGACCCTGCCGTGGTACTCGTCCTACGGCAGCGACTTCAACTACGACTTCCATGTCACGACGGACGAATCGAAGCGACCCGTCGAGTACAACTTCAAGGACAAGGCGACGCTCGAGCGCGAAGGGCTTGCCTATCACCTGTCGGGTGAGCAGCCGGGCCTGAGCGTTTTCCTTCGCGACGGCGAGCGCACCTACCACACGTATTCGACCTACGGCCGCGGGCTCGACTGGTTTCTCGGCACCAATCACCTGCTCGACCTGACGCCCTACGGACGCCAGGAAGCATTCGAGGATTCGCCGCCCGGCTGGCCGCGCGGCTCCCAGTCCTGGCCGCTGCACCACGACAAGTACACGGAGCCGGCGGCGGCCGACTCCTGCTGCCACCAGACGGAAGAGGAGGCGACGCCATGATGAATGCTGAGACGCCGCTGAAGGAGCATCGGCGGCTCCAGGCGATCGCGGACTGAGCAGCACCATCATGAAATTCCTGTGCGTCATTTGTGCCGAAAAGGTGATGGAACAGATGAGCGACGCGGAGGCGGCGCGGCACTACGAGGAGTATCGTGAGTTCACGGATGCGATCCGCGCGAGCGGCCATCTCGTCGACTGCAACCGGCTCACGCCGCCGGCGAGCGCGACGACGCTCAGGGTCCGGAACGGCCAGGTGTCGACCACCGATGGCCCGTTTGCCGAGACGCGCGAGGTGTTTGGCGGGTACTACCTGATCGAGACCCGCGATCTCGCCGAGGCGCTCGGGATCGCAGCGCGTATTCCCGGTGCAAAGAAGGGTTGCGTCGAGGTCCGTGAGGTGGCCGAGGATGCGGATACCAGGACGGCGCTCGGCCGGCCCGTGCGCTGAGGCTGAGGAGCCCCAGGTTTGCCCGACGATGACCCAGGAGAGCGAAGTCCGCGCGACGATCGAGACGATCTACCGCAGCGAATCGCGGCGCGTGCTCGCAACGCTGATCCGGCTGCTGCGCGATTTCGAGCTCGCGGAGGAAGCGCTGCACGAGGCCTTCACTGCCGCGATGGAGTCCTGGCCGAAACAGGGCGTGCCCGCGAATCCGCGCGCCTGGCTCGTTTCCGCCGGACGATTCAAGGCCGTGGACCGGATCCGCCGGCGCGCGCGTTTCGACGCGTCGCTCGCCGAGATCGCGCGTGAGCTTGACGTGGAAACGGGCGACCCCTCCGCGCATGATGTCGAGGAGCTCGAGGACGACCGGCTGCGTCTGATCTTCACCTGCTGTCATCCCGCGCTCCCGGCCGATGCACGGGTCGCTCTCACGCTGCGCGAGGTCTGCGGGCTCACGACTGAGGAAATCGCGCGGGCATTTCTCATCGGCGCCCCGACGGTCGCGCAACGCATCGTGCGCGCGAAATCAAGGATCCGCGATGAGCGCATTCCGTACCAGGTTCCGGAGCGCAACGAGCTGCCGGCTCGGCTCGACAGCGTCCTGCGCGTGGTCTACCTCGTGTTCAACGAGGGGTACTCGGCGTCGATGGGCGAATCGCTGACCCGCCACGACGTCTCCGCCGAGGCGATCCGTCTCGGCCGCCTGCTGCTCGAGCTGCTGCCCGAACCCGAGGTGCAGGGCTTGCTCGCGCTCATGCTGTTGCACGAATCCCGCCGCGCCGCGCGCAGCTCGCCAGAGGGTGACCTGGTGCTGCTCGACGATCAGGACCGCGCTCTCTGGAATCACGAACAGATCGCCGAGGGCGCGGCGCTGGTCGAGCAGTCGCTCGCCTCGCGGCGCTTCGGCCCGTACACGCTGCAGGCTGCGATCGCCGCGGCACATGCCACCGCACCCACGGCGGCCGAGACGGACTGGACCGAGATCGCCGTGCTCTACGACCTGCTCGCGCAGCTCCAGCCGTCGCCGGTCGTGGATCTCAACCGCGCGGTGGCCGTAGCGATGCGCGACGGGCCGGCCGCGGGACTGACGTTGCTCGACGCGATCCTGGCGCGTGGTGAGCTGGCCGAGTATCACCTTGCGCACTCCGCACGCGCCGAGCTCTGCCGGCGGCTCGATCGACCGGACGAAGCACGCGCGGCCTACGAGAAGGCGCTGTCGCTCACTCGGCAGGAGCCCGAGCGCCGCTTTCTCGCCCGCCGTCTCGCCGAGCTCAACTGATCACCGGCGAGGAACGATCTTCCAGAGCTCGCCGTTCGCGGCGTCGGTGACGACGTAGAGCGCGCCGTCCGGCCCTTGCCGCACGTCGCGGATGCGCTGGCCGCGATCGGTGAGCAGGTGCTCCTCGCCCGCGACCGTCGCTCCGTCGAGCTTCAGCCGCACGAGGCTGGTCGCCTTCATGCCGCCGATGAAGACGCTGTCGCGCCAGGCCGGGAATGCATCACCTGTGTAGAACTGCATTCCCGAGGGTGCAATCACCGGGTCCCAGTAGTAGATCGGCTGCTCCGTGCCGTCACGGGCGGTCACCGCCCCCCGGATGGACTGCCCCGAGTACTCGACCCCGTAGGCGACCACCGGCCAGCCGTAATTGCGGCCGCGCTCGATGAGGTTGAGTTCGTCGCCACCGCGCGTGCCGTGCTCGACCTCCCAGAGCCGCCCCTGCGGGTCGAACGCCGCCGCCTGGACGTTGCGATGACCGACCGACCAGATTTCCGGGAGCGCGCCCTTGCGGTTTGCGAACGGATTGTCGGGCGGCACCGAGCCGTCCGGCGCGATGCGGACGATCTTGCCCATGTGACTGCCGAGCTGCTGCGCCTGCGGGCGCATCGGCTTGTCCGAGCGCTCGCCCAGCGTGACGTACAGCATGCCGTCGGGACCGAATGCGAGCCGCGAGCCGTAATGCTTGTCGCCGTCGTAGACGGGCAGCGCGCGGAAGATCACGCGCACATCCGCAAGCCGCGCTCGATCGGTCGAGAGGACGCCGCGCGCGACGCTCGTCGCGTTGCCGCCCTGGCGTGGCTCCGAGTAGCTCCAGTAGACGGTGTTGTCCGTCGGGAATCCGGGCGACAGCGCCACATCGAGCAGCCCGCCCTGGCCGCGCGCATCGACAGCGGGGACGCCGGCGATCGCATCGCCCGTGTCGCCCTTGGCCGTAACGATGCGCATCTTGCCCACTTTCTCGGTGACGAGCAGGTCGCCGTTTGGCAGAGGCTCTACGGCCCAGGGTTTCTCGAGCCCCTTGGCGAGCACGACGACATCGAAGGCGACGTTGGAACGGTCCGCGCATGCGCGTGTCTGCCCCGCGAACGCGGGCCGCTGGTCAGGGGCGTTCGGCTCGGGTCTCGC
>DATJKD010000039.1:0-2442 GCA_035491795.1 Steroidobacteraceae bacterium
AATTCGCGCAAGGTCGTCGCCGAGCAGTTCAGCAAGGCCGGTATCCCGGAAGCGGATCGCCGCAAGATCACGAGCGAGAACGCGCTGCGCACCTTCGGCCTGCAGAGCTGATCTACATGCCGGGCCCAGTGCTCGAGGGACTCCGGGTCCTCGACCTGTCGTGGGGCATCGCAGGCCCCATGGCCACCATGCTGCTCGCCGATCACGGTGCGGCGGTAACGCGCATCGAGCCCCCGGGCGGCGATCCGTTCCGCACGCAGCTCGGCTATCGAACGTGGCAGCGCGGCAAGAAGAGCGCCGTGCTGGACCTGAAGACGTCGGCCGACCGCGAGTGCCTGATCGCGCTCGCACGCGGTGCCGACGTGCTGGTCGAGAGCTTCGCGCCCGGCGTCACCGCGCGACTCGGCATCGACTACGCGCGGCTGCAGGAGATTAACCCGCGGCTGATCTACTGCTCGATCACGGCATACGGTCGCGGCAACCGCCACTCGGATCGCCCCGGCTACGATGCGCTCGTGGCCGCGCGCACCGGGCTGCACTTCGAGCAGCGCGGCTGGCCCGAGGGCGCAATCAACCACATGGGCCGGCGACCGGACCCCTTCGCCGAGCTCGAGATCCCCTATGAATGGGTGCAAGGACCCCCGCGCCCGGGGCCGGTGTTTCCGGCCTCGCACTGGCCCAGCCTCGGCGCGTTCTTCGCCGCCAGCACTGCGATCAGCGCGGCGCTGCGCGCACGCGAGATCACGGGTCGCGGGCAGTGGGTCGAGACTTCGCTACTGCAGGGCGCGCTGGTCTGCGGCAGCGGCGTGTGGCAACGCGCCGAGAAGCCCGAGGCGCCGATGTTCGACAGCTGGATCCTCGGCGCGCGTGCGCCCAAGGGTCATTTCGAGTGCGCGGACGGGCGCTGGATCCACAACTGGGTGCCGAACCCGCGCTTCATCCTCACCGCTTCGGCCGGCGAGACGCTGAACGCCACACCCGATCTCAAAGCACAGAACGACCCCGACCGCTTCGGCACCGGACCCGAGGAAGTGCTGGTGATGATGCATTACCAGCCAATCCTCGCCGAGGCCGTGCGCAAGTTCCCCGCGAAAGCCTGGGTCGACGCCGCGGCTACCGCCGGCATGACCATCCAGGCCGTGCGACCGCCCGAGGAAGCCCTCTGCGATCCGCTTTTTCTCGCCGACGGTTGCGTCGTCGAGATCGATGACCCGGAGCTCGGGCCGGTGCGGCAGGTCGGGACGACCTACCGGCTGCACGCCAACCCCGCCGTGATCCGCCGCCCCGCGCCGCGCAGCGGCGAACACACCGAGGAGGTCCGAGCCGAAGCAGCGCACGTGGATGCAGCGGCGAATGCGCACGGCGCGATTGCGCCGGTGGCACGCGGACCCGTGGAGGGCGGAGCGCAGCCTGGTGAGCCTCTCGCTGCGCCGCTTGCCGGGATCACGGTGCTCGACCTCGGCCTTGCCATCGCGGGTCCGTACGGCACGCAGATCCTGTCGGATCTCGGCGCCAACGTGATCAAGATAAACGCGCTCTACGACACGTACTGGCACTCGAACCACATCGCCTACATGGCGAACCACGGCAAGCGGAGCATCGCACTCAACCTCAAGGACCCGCGCGCGATGAAGGTGCTGCTCGAGCTGGTTGCGCGCGCCGACGTCGTGCAGCACAACATGCGCTACGACGCGGCGGAACGGCTCCGGATCGACTACGAGAGCCTGAAAAAGCTCAATCCGCGGCTCGTCTACTGCCACACGCGCGGCTTCGAGACCGGACCGCGCTCCGAGTTGCCGGGCAACGATCAGACCGGCGGGTGCCTGGCGGGCGTGCAGTACGAGGATGGCGGGATGGGCCGCGGCGGCAAACCGCTATGGAGCTTCTGCAGCCTGGGCGACACCGGTAACGGATTTCTCTCCGCGATCGCGATCATCCAGGCGCTCTATCATCGCGAGCGCACGGGCGAGGGACAGTTCTGCGACACCTCGATCGTCAATGCGCAGCTCCTGAACACCTCTTACGCACTCGCGCGACCGGACGGATCCGGATTCGAGCGGCCGCGGGTCGACGCCGAGCAGCTCGGTTTCAGCGCGACCAACCGGTTGTACGAGACCGCCGACGGGTGGCTGTGCGTGGTCGCGGCCACCGAGGAGCACTGGGACCGTCTCTGTGTGGCGATCGGGATGCCAGCGCTCGCCGCGGATGCCCGCTTCGCCAGCGAGGCGGCGCGCGCCGCAAACGACGACGCTCTTTCCGCTCTGCTCGCCTCGAAGTTCCGCGAGGCGGCGGCCACCGACTGGTTCGCCAGGCTCGACGCAGCCTCCGTGCCCTGCGAGATCTGCGACCCCGGGTTTGCGCTCGGTCTGCACGACGACCCGGAGTTCCGGCGGCGCGGCTGGGTCGTGTCGCATCAGCATCCCTTCGTCGGACGACTGGATC
>DATJKD010000040.1:0-3090 GCA_035491795.1 Steroidobacteraceae bacterium
ACGGAGCAGGTCGATGTCCTCGCCCAGGCCGAAATCGAAGTCGTGCACGGTTCATCCCTCTGGCACTTGCACACTCGACACGCTGCGGGCATATTGTCCGACAATCCGATGGTCAGTCAACCCAAGCCCCGCCCCTCCCGATCGGGACCGAGACCTGCCGCAAAGATCGGCTCGGGGCCGGTGCTCTTCGAGCGGTTGTCGCCGCAGCCGGCGTACCTGCGGGTCTCGACGGCCATCGAGGAAAAGATCCTTCGTCGTGCGCTGCGACCGGGCGACATGCTGCCGACGGAAACCGAGCTCGCACGGCAGTTCGGCGTAAACCGCTCCACCGTGCGCGAGGCCCTGCGCAGGCTCGAGTCCTCCGGGCTGGTCGACCGCGCGAACGGCGGCAAGCGTCTGCTCGTGATCCGCCCGGGTTCCGCTGAGACGGCCTCGCGAGTGAGCCGCGCGCTCGCGCTCGACGAGGTGACGTTTATCGAGCTCTGGGAAGCGATGCTCGCCATCGCGCCCCGCACCGCCGCTCTTGCCGCCGAGCGCGCGCATGATGCAGGCGCGACGCGGCTCGACGAAGTCGTCGCGCGGGTCGAGGGGGCACGCAGCGCGGACGCTGCCGTTGGTGTGGTCGTCGAGTTCTTCGGGCTCGTTGCCGAGCTGGCGGGCAACCGGGTCCTCGTCATGTCGACACAGCCTCTTACACGCCTGCTTGCACCGTCACTGCGCCGGATGATCGACCGCGTGCCGCAGGCGCAGGCTCGCATCGTGGTTGCCGAACGCTGTATCGCCGAGGCGGTGCGGCGCGGCAAGCCCGCCGAGGCTGAGACCTGGATGACACGCCACGTCCAGGACTTCAGGCGCGGCTACGAGCTCGCCGGCATGGCTCTCGGCACGCGGGTCGCGGTGCCCGCCTGAGCCGCCGCCCGGAGGCGCAGCCCCTGGCTCGCCGCCTTCCTGACCCCGCCTGACCCGCGGCTGCGTATACAGGTTCGAGTCCCCGTCACTCAGGGTGATCGAACCATGTACCGAGCCCGCCACTTCCGGCAGCGCAAACACCGCCTCGCCACCAACGGCGTCGCGCTCGCAATGGCGATCGCCGCCCATCAGGCGCAGTCGCGCGCCTGTACCGCGGAGGTCGAGGTGCACGACCGCGCGCAGGACCGGGTACTTCCGACCTATCGCAAGTTCGGTCGGCGCTGGATCACCGGTGAGCCGGGACACGAGTACGAGCTGCGGATTCGCAACTGCGCCGACCTGCGGGTGCTTGCCGTCATCAGTGTCGATGGTGTCAATGTCATCACCGGCCAGTCCGCCTCGCCCTCGCAGTCGGGTTATGTCCTCGAGCCCGGTGAGCAGCTGACGGTCGAGGGCTGGCGGAAGAGCATGGAGCATACCGCCGCATTCGTCTTCACTGATCCCGCGGATTCGTACGCGGCACGAACCGGTCGCCCAGATGATCTCGGCGTGATAGGTGTCGCGCTCTTCCGCGAGCTCCGGCCGAAGGTCGTCGCTCAGGAATGGAACTCAGGACTGTACGGGGTACCTTCGAGCCGGGCGGAGCCGGCCGCGGAGGCCGCGGCAAAGGCGGACGCGGATACTGCTAGCAGTCGCCGCTCGGCGTCGCTCGGCACCGGCCACGGGCGCAGCGAGCACTCACCGGCGCAGTGGACCAGCTTCGAGCGCGCGAGCGATGACCCGGACGAGACGATCAGCATCCGCTACGAAACGCACGCCGCGCTGGTGGCGCTGGGTGTGCTGCCGCGCAAGTGGTTCCCGGACCGGGATCCGGAACCCTTTCCGCAGCTTGGTTTCGTGCCGGACCCGTGACGCGGATCGCGTATGACAGGAATTGTCGATGCCGCGTCTGCATTCCATACTCCGACCTTCATGCAGGCGCGCGATGCCGGCGATACCGAGACGGATGAGGCGCTGATGCTGGCGTGGCAGGCGGGCGACGCCTCCGCCTTTGATCGGATCTACGCGCGCCATCGAGGCGGCGTGTTCCGATACCTGCTGCGCCATTGCCGCGACCGGGCGACGGCGGAGGAGCTTCACCAGGACGTGTGGCTCAAGCTCATTGCCGCCCGCGCGCGTTTCGACGCAGCCGCCCGTTTTACGAGCTGGCTCTATTCCGTGGCCCGCAATCGGATGATCGATCACTGGCGCAGGAACCCGGCGCAGCGACTCGTCTCGCTCGACGACGATGGGGACGGTCGCGGGATCGGTGAGCTTCTCGAGGACTCGGATCCCGCGGGAAACCCGCAGGGAGCCGCGACCCTCCTGCAGGAAAGCGCCTTGCTCGTCGAGGCGCTCGAGGCGCTGCCGGCCGCGCAGCGGGATGCATTTCTGCTGCACGTGGAGGGCGGGCTCGCGGTCGGCGAAATCGCCGCGTTGACGTCAACTCCCGCCGAGACCGTCAAGAGCCGGCTTCGCTATGCTTATAAGCGGCTGCGCGCATCGCTCGGAGATCCGGCATGAACGAAGATCCGATGCCGGGTACCAGCGCCGCGGACCAGGAGCTCACTCGCCGCTGGCAACGTCAGTCCCGCGAGGAGCCCTCGAGCTCGACCGATGCGCGGATTCGCGCCGCGGCGCGCGATGCGATCGCCAGCTCCGCGCCGTCCGGGTCCCCCGAAGCGCGCAACAGGTCGCGCTGGACGCGGTTCATGCCGCTGGCGGCCGCCGCCTCGGTGGCGCTGCTCGCAGTGGGTCTTGTGCGGCTGATACCGCGCGAGCAGTACCAGGCGGTTCCAGCGCCGGAGGTCGCCCGGCCCCGCGAGACAACTGCACCGGAACCGGCTGCACAATCCAAACAGGACTCAACCCAATCGTTCGCCGAGCGTCCAGCGGGCGACTCGCTCTATGCCGAACCCTCCGCTCCGGAGTCGCGCGACGAGGCCGAGCGCACGACGGCTCGCACGCACGCCTTGGAACCCGCGCCGGACGGTGATTTGGCGCCCAGGCAGGCTGCCAAGGCCGTCACCGCCGAGGAGTTGCGCAGCACTGCGCCCGCCGAGGCCGCCGCAAACGACCAGGCATCGGTCGAGCAGGTAGCGAAGACCAGCGAGCAGGCGAGCGAAGCGAAGGCGCCGGCCA
>DATJKD010000041.1:0-4945 GCA_035491795.1 Steroidobacteraceae bacterium
GTGCCGTTCAAGGGCGGGGCGCCGGCGGCGGCCGCCACGGTCGCCGGCGACACGATGGCGGTCTGGTCGGGCAGCTCGAATGCGCCGCAGATCAAGGCCGGACGGCTACGCCCGCTTGCGGTATCCGGCGCCCATCGCTCGGCGCAGTACCCGGATCTGCCGACCATCGGCGAGTTCTATCCCGGCTTCGAAAACTCGATCTGGCTGGGATTGTTCGGCCCGGCGAACATTCCCCAGGACGTGCTCGGCAAGCTGCGCGCCGAAATCAGGAAAGTTCTCGAATCTCCCGACGTGAAGCAGAAGATGAACGCGGCGGGCGGGCTCGATCCCTACCTGACCACGCCAGCAGAATTCTCGGCGCTGATCAGGCGCGATTACGAGAAGTACGCGAAAGTCGTCAAGGACATCGGCATCAAGCTCGATTAGCCACCCGCGGCACCGCGGCAAACCGGCTCAGTTTCAACCAGGTGGGAAATGCGCGCACCAGCTCGCGTGACCCGCTCAACCGCACGCGTCGCTGGCGGACTTCCTGCGCGAGCGTGGTGTCGCCCAGCCAGATTGCCGCCATCGCCGCCAGCTCCGCCTCGACATAGAGGTCGACCTCGTGCCCCGGATCCTCCACGCAAAGGTCGGCCTGTGACGGCTGCAGCAGCAGCCAGAACATCCTGTACGCATGCTGTGCGTCGGGCACGGCCGTGAAGTGGAATCGAACCACGACGCGTCGCGAGGGTAGGTGCTCGAGGGCGATCCGGCGCCGCATGTTCCACATCAGGAAGCGTGCATCGAGCGTGTCGCGCCGCACGCGTGCGGTCCAGCGCTGGCCCCAGGTGCCTAACGCATCGATCACGCCGCGAAGCTCCTCGCCCGCGTCGGTGAGCCGGTAGCGGTATCCGCGCTTGCCCGGAATCGGCTGTACGCTGATCACGCCTGCCTTTTCCAGGTCACGCAAACGCTTGGCCAGCAGCGGACGGGAAATGCGCGGGATGCCGCGGTGCAGCGTATTGAACTGGTCGGCCCCCGCGAGCAGCTCGCGCAGGATGATGGGCGTCCAGCGCTCGCCAACCACCTCGCTCGCGATCGCCACCGGGCAGAACTGGCCGAATCCGGATCTCATGAACCCGTAGTTTAGTTTCTACACTAGGCGCCGGGCGAGGGCACCGCTACCGTGGCGCCATGAGCGGTCGAGTCTCGGACACCTGGGAGCGCGGCGACCCGTACGAGCGGTACGTCGGTCGCTGGAGCCGGCAGATCGCGCCGCGCTTCCTTTCCTGGCTGGCGGTGCCCCAAGGCCGACAGTGGCTCGACGTCGGCTGCGGGACGGGGGCGCTGTGCGCTGCGATTCTGGAGCATTGCTCGCCCGCTTCGGTGGCGGGCGTGGAGCCGTCGGAAGGATTTCTCGGCTCCGCAAGACAGAATCTCGGCGGGCGCGCTGCGCTCCACCAGGGCGCGGCGGACTCGCTGCCGCTCGAGGACGGCGCGGTCGACGCGGTGGTGTCCGGCCTGGTGCTGAACTTTGTCCCGGACGCGCGCCGCGCGCTGAACGAGATGCGCAGAGTCGCGCGCGACGGCGGCTGCATCGCCGCCTACGTCTGGGACTATGCCGGCAAGATGGAGCTGATGCGCCAGTTCTGGGATGCAGCCGTCGAGCTCGACCCGTCAGCCGGGAAGCTCGACGAAGGCAAACGCTTTCCGCTGTGCCGCCCGGACGCCCTGCTGCAGGCATTCGCAAGCGCCGGGCTGGGTCGGGCCGAAGTCACTTCGATCGACATCCCGACGCGCTTCGAGAGCTTCGACGACTACTGGCAGCCGTTCCTGGGCGGGCAGGGCCCGGCACCGGCGTACGCAATGTCGCTCGACGAGTCGCAGAGAGCGCGGCTGCGCGACCGGCTCCGGGATCGCCTGCCGCGAAACGCGGACGGCTCGATTCCGCTGGTCGCGCGCGCCTGGGCGGTGAAGGCCTAGATCTTCGCGCGCTCGAGCGTCTCGGGCGCGAACAGCTCTTCCACCTTCAGGCGTCGCTTGCAGACGCCCTGCTCGTGGCCATACTGGAGGAACGCGTCCAGCGTGCGCCGATTGGCTTCGAGACCGTAGGGCCAGAAGTCGTCGCCCGCGAGCGCCTGCCATTGCCGCGCGTGGTCCGCGACCCAGGCGACGGGCACTTGAGAGGCACCGATGTCGGCGACCCGGGCGAGGCTGCGCTGCTTCGCTTCCTCGAATGCCTTGAACAGGTTCATCGCGATCCAGCGGTCGCGCTCGTAAGCCTCGCGCCGCAGGACCACGACGTGCATGATCGGGAAGATGCCGGTCTTGCGGTAGTAGTCGGCTTCGAGCTCGCGGGAATTGGAGAACAGTCGCTTGCCGCCCGGATCGCGCGCCGAGATCGCCGCGTCGAGCTCGCCCGCGGCGAGCATGCCGGCGAGCGTGTGCTCGGGCATCGCCTGCACGCGCACGCCCGGCGGCAGCCGGAGCTGGATCTTCTCCACGCGACCCGGCTCGCGCACCCCGGCCTGGCGCCAGTCGATCGACGCCAGGTCGACGCCGTACTCGTGCTGCAGCAGGCCGCGTACGTAGATGCCCGCGGTCTGCGCCCATTCCGGGATGCCGACGCGCTTGCCTTCCAGGTCCTTGGGCGTGCGGATCTTCGGATTGGAAACGTAGATCGCGGAATGGCGGAACACGCGCGACACGAACACGGGGAGGGCGATGATCTCGGGCCGCTCCTCCGCCATCAGCGAGATCACCTTGCCGAACGACATTTCCGAGCAGTCCCATTCGCGGAACTTGGTGAAGCGGAAAAAAATCTCCTCGATCGGCAGCTCGAGCAGAAGCAGATCGATGCCTTGCGGGCGCAGGCCGCGCACGTGGTCGTAGGGGCCGAGGGCGGCGGAGAGGCGAAGGTTCATCGTGATAGTATGCAAGCACTCTCACGCAATGCCCAACATCCGTCTCCCCGACGGCTCGTCGAAGTCGTTTCCCGGACCCGTCACCGTAGCCGAGATCGCCTCGTCCATCGGCGCCGGGCTCGCGCGTGCTGCGCTCGCCGGCAAGGTCGACGGCAAGCTGGTCGACACCAGCTACCGCGTCGAGACCGACGCCGACATCGCCATCGTCACGCCGAAGAGCCCCGAGGGCCTCGACATTCTGCGCCACTCGACTTCGCATCTCATGGCGCAGGCGGTTCAGGAACTGTTCCCCGGCGCTCAGGTCACGATCGGCCCGGTGATCGAGAACGGCTTCTACTACGACTTCTCCTACCAGCGTCCCTTTACGCCGGAAGACCTGGTCGCGATCGAGCAGCGCATGGCCGAGATCGTGAAGAAAGACTTAAAAGTAGAAAGAAAAATCATGTCCCGGGACGAGGCGGTCCGGTTCTTCCAGTCGATCGGCGAGAAGTACAAGGCCGAGATCATCGCGGCGATTCCCGCGAACGAGCCGATCTCGCTCTACGGCCAGGGCAACTGGATCGACCTGTGCCGCGGGCCGCACGTGCCGTCCACCGGCAAGCTGAAGGTGTTCAAGCTGATGCGCGTGGCCGGCGCCTACTGGCGCGGCGATTCCAAGAACGAAATGCTGCAGCGAATCTACGGTACCGCCTGGGCCACCAAGGAGGAACAGGACGCCTACCTCAAGATGCTGGAGGAGGCGGAAAAACGCGACCACCGCAACCTGGGCACGCAGCTCGACCTCTTCCACATGCAGCAGGAAGCGCCTGGCCTTGTGTTCTGGCATCCCAAGGGCTGGTCGCTGTGGCAGGCGGTCGAGCAGTACATGCGCCGCGTTTACCGCGACAACGGTTACCAGGAAGTGCGCGGCCCGCAGATCATTGACGTTAGCCTGTGGCAAAAGACGGGGCACTGGGACAACTTCAAGGAAAACATGTTCACCACTTCATCGGAGAACCGCGACTACGCGATCAAGCCGATGAATTGCCCGGGGCACATCCTGATCTACAACAAAGGCGTGCGCAGCTACCGCGACCTGCCGCTGCGCTACGGCGAGTTCGGCTCGTGCCACCGCAACGAGCCGTCGGGCTCGCTGCACGGCCTGATGCGCGTGCGCGGCTTCGTGCAGGATGACGGCCACATCTTCTGCACCGAGGAGCAGATTCTGGGCGAGTGCGTGGCCTACACCGCGCTGTTGCAGAAGGTTTATCGCGACTTCGGCTTCGCCGACATCATCTACAAGGTGGCGACGCGTCCGGCGAAGCGCATCGGCTCGGACGAGAGCTGGGATAAGGCGGAACAAGCCCTCAAAGAGGCGCTGCGTCGTTCCAACGTGAGCTTCTCCATCAGCGCCGGCGAAGGTGCGTTCTACGGGCCGAAGATCGAATACTCGCTGAAGGACGGCATCGGCCGGGTCTGGCAATGCGGCACCATGCAGGTCGACTTCAGCATGCCGGGGCGGCTCGGTGCCGAGTACGTCGGCGAGGACAACGCGCGCCACACGCCGGTGATGCTCCACCGCGCGATCGTCGGCTCCTTCGAGCGCTTCATCGGCATCCTGATCGAGCATTACGCGGGCGCCTTTCCGCTCTGGCTCGCGCCGCACCAGGTGGTCGTCCTGAACATCACCGAGCGCCAGGCGGACTATGCTTTAAGCGTCAGAAATCATTTGGTGAATCAGGGCTTTAGGGTGATTTCGGATTTGCGGAACGAGAAAATTTCTTATAAGATTCGGGAACATAGCCTGCAGAAGCTGCCCTACCAGCTGGTAGTCGGCGACAAAGAACTGCAGGCCGAAACGGTGGCCGTGCGCACGCGCAGCGGCGAGGATCTCGGAGCGATGTCGCTCGAGGCCTTCACCGCCCGCCTCCACGCGGAGGCGAAAGCGCAGTAAGCACGGCCAATTTTTTCAACCTACGAAGGAGCTTTTCACACATCGCACTCGAGAGATCGCAGCGCATCAACCGGGAAATCACCGCCCCGGAGGTGCGCCTGGTAGCGGA
>DATJKD010000042.1:0-33011 GCA_035491795.1 Steroidobacteraceae bacterium
GTGCTCCTCAAGCCCACCCGGTGCGCGGTCTCCATGACCTCGAGCCATTCGGCCGTGCGGAGCTTGTCGGGACACAGCACCGCGCGCACGTCGTCGTCGAGGATCTCGGCTGCCGTGCCGGGCAGCGTCGAGAGGCCCTGCGCCGCCAGCCGTCGCAGGAAGGCCTCGAGCGACAGACCGAGCGTGCGCGCGCCGTGGCTGACTTCGAGCGGTGAGAACGCATGCACGTGGATGCGCGGCGCCGCCTGCTTCACAGCAGCGACGATGTCGAGGTAGGTCTCACCGGTAAACGACGGATGGATGCCGCCCTGCAGGCAGACCTCGGTCGCCCCCCGCTCCCAGGCCTCCCGGGTCCGCGCCCCGATCTCGTCGAGCGGGAGCAGATAGCCGGGTCCGCGCAGGCTCCGGGCGCTGCGACCCTTCGAGAAGGCGCAGAACCCGCAGTGATAGGTGCAGATGTTCGTGTAGTTGATGTTGCGATTGACGACATAGCTCACGCCGTCGCCCACGACTTCGCGGCGCAGGTCGTCGGCCGCCGTGAGCACTGCGGCGAGTTCATCGCCTCGAGCCCGGAAGAGCACCGCGATCGCGGCTTCGTCGAGCCCGACGCCATCGTGGGCGGCGGCGAGCGCGTCGGCGATCGCGTCCGGGAGTGGCCCGGTCCCCCGGAACCAGTGCGCCGCCGCGGCCGGGGGCGGCGCGAGCGATCCCGCGTACCAATCGTCGCTGCGCGCAAGGCCCTGGGTATCGCGGAGCCGCTCTACGCGCGGCCGGAGACCAGCATCGACCCAGCGCTCGGGCGAGCGCGCGTAGGCGGGAACGATTGCGAGTCGCTCGACGAGCTCGCGGCCGGCGGCGCGGGTCTCCAGCGCCAGGTCGCCGAGGTCCGGCCAGGATGCCTCCGGGTTGACGTGGTCCGGCGTCACCGGCGACACGCCGCCCCAGTCGTTCACGCCTGCTGCGACGAGCTGCGGCAGCTCGCCGCTCCGCAGGTTCGGCGGCGCCTGGATCGACATGGCGGGCCCGAAAATGAGCCTCGCCGTCGCGATCGCCCACCGGTGGAGCTCGAGACCCGCGTCAGCCACTTTCGCCATGGGCGTATCGGCTTTGGCGCGGAAGTTCTGGATGATCAGCTCCTGGATGTGACCGTACCGATCGTGGATCGCCCGCAGCGCGAGCAGCGATTCGACGATCTCGCGGCGTGTCTCGCCGATGCCGACCAGAAGTCCCGTGGTGAAGGGCACCGCGAGCTCGCCGGCGGCGCGCAGCGTCGCGAGGCGTACCGCCGGTCGCTTGTCGGGCGACCCCCAGTGCGGCCCGCCCGGCTCGCAGAGCCGCTCCGACACGTTCTCGAGCATCAGTCCCATCGATGCCGACACCGGCCGCAGGCGCCTGATCGCGGATTCGTCCATGACGCCGGGGTTGAGATGCGGCAGCAGCCCCGTTTCATCGATCACCGCCCGCGCGGCGCGCTCGAGGTACTCGAGCGTGCTCGCAGCGCCCAGCTCGGCAAGCGCGCGACGCGCCGCCGCGTACCGCAGCTCGGGTTGGTCGCCCAGGGTAAAGAGCGCCTCCTTGCAGCCGGCCGCCGCACCGGCGTGCGCGATGGCAAGCACCTCGTCGATGTCGAGATAGGCCCTGGGCAGCCTGCTCGGCACCTCGGCGAAGGTGCAGTAGCGACACACGTCACGACACAGACGGGTCAGGGGGATAAACACCTTGCGCGAGTAGCTCAGGTCGCGGCCGAAGCCCTCGATCGTCAGCGCCTCCGCGGTTGCAAGCAGGGTCTCCGCAGGACACTCCGGGAGCGCGACGAGCGCCTGCGCGTCGGTCGGGCGTCGGCCGGCGTGCGCATCTGTCAGCAGCCGATCGATCACGCTCGCGGCGGCGGTCATGCGCGGCGCTCCGCGCCACCGGCCGTTCCCGCGCGCGAAGCGATGCCGGGGCCGAGCGAGCGAAGATCCGCCGGCGTGTCGAGATCGTGCGCGAGACCGCGACGCATCACGATCGCGGGTTCGATGCCGCGCCGCCGCGCTTCGTCCTCGTGACGGGCGCGGCTCTCGACGCCAAACCGGCAGGTAAAATCGAGTGCGGCGGGCAGATAGAGGCCATTGGTGCCGGTGCGGCGTCGATCGGGCGCGATGGCGATCCGCGCGCCTCGGCCGGCAATGACGAGGGCATCGACGTCGGCGGACTTGAGCCGTGGAAGATCGGCGGGCAGGAAGACGAGCTCACGCGCCAGCGCGGCGCAAGCGCGTGTGCGCGCAAGCTCGAAAGCGGCGCTCAGACCCCCACCGTCGTCGTGCAGGATCTCGTATCCCTGCGGCAGTCCCTCGTCGTCGGGTGACACGATCACCACCCGCGCGATGGAACGCGCGCCGTCGGCCGCGGCGAGCACCGAGCCCAGCATCCGGCGCGTGAGTGCCTCACGGTCGGCGGCGTCGAGCACGCCGCGCAGCCGTCGCTTGCGTCGCAGTCGCGTGTTGATCGCGACGACCGCCCAACAGTTCACTTCCGGCCCCTCGGTGCGCCGGGCGATGACGGGCCGGCTCCGTGATAATAATGACCCGAATCCGACTACGAGACCATGCACCGACACGACGCTCCCACCGGGGAACCGCCAGGCGAATCGATGCGCCTGATCGCGCTCGCGGGGCTGCCCGAGATCGAGCCGGGCGACGATCTCGGCACGCTGCTCGCGGAACGGCTGCACGGCGTGGAGCCCTCGCTCGCGCGCTTCGACGTGCTGGTGATCGCGCAGAAGGTCGTGTCGAAAGCCGAGAACCGCTTCCTCGACCTCGCGTCGGTGACGCCCTCGGCACGGGCGCGCGACCTTGCGGCCGCTACGGGCAAGGATCCCCGGCTCCTGGAGGCGATCCTGGCCGAGTCCGCCGAAGTGTTGCGTGCCAAGCGCGGTGTCATCGTCGTCCGTCACCGCCTGGGCTACGTGATGGCGCAGGCGGGGGTGGATCGTTCCAACGTCGGCGGCGTGGAGCGCGTGCTGCTGCTGCCGGAGTCGCCCGACGAATCGGCCGCGCGGCTGCGGGCGACGCTCGCGAGGCTCACAGGTGTCGCCCCCGGTGTCGTGATCAGCGACAGCTTCGGGCGCCCGTGGCGGCTCGGCACGACCAACGTCGCGCTCGGCGCCGCGGGCGTGCCGGCGCTATGGAACCGGCGTGGCGAGCGGGACCGCAACAGCCGCCCCCTGGAATCCACCGAGGTCGCATGGGCGGACGCCGTGGCCGCCGCCGCAGGCCTTGTGATGGGGGAGGCCGACGAAGGTCTACCGTGTGTCCTGGTGCGCGGGCTGCGCTGGAGCGCGCCCGACGTGCCGGCCCTCGACCTCGTGCGGCCGATCGGTGAGGACCTGTTCCGGTGAGCGCCGTGGAAGTCGTCGCGCTGACCGGCGGGATCGGCGGCGCAAAGCTCGCGCTCGGGCTGCACCGCGTGCTGCCACCCGGCGCGCTTGCCTGCATCGTCAACACGGGCGACGACTTCGTGCATCTCGGGCTGCACGTCTCTCCCGACCTCGACACGACGCTTTACACGCTGACCGGGTGCGAGAATCCCGAGCAGGGTTGGGGCCGGCGCGACGAGACCTGGACGTTCATGCGCGTGCTCGAAGAGCTCGGCGGCGAGACATGGTTCCGGCTCGGCGATGGCGACCTCGCCCTCCACGTTGAGCGCACGCGGCGGCTCGCCGCGGGCGAGACCCTGAGCGCGATCATGGACGACATCCGCCGCCGGTTCGGCATCGCGAGCCGGCTGCTGCCGATGAGCGACGACAAGGTTGCAACACGGGTACACACGCCGGATGCCGAGCTCCCGTTCCAGGATTACTTCGTCCGGCTCCGGGCCGCACCCGAGGTGCGTGCCATCGCGTTCGCCGGTGCCTCGACGTCCCGCACCAGCGCCGCGCTTGCCGAAGTACTCGGCAGCCCGCGGCTGCGCGCGATCGTCGTCTGCCCCTCGAACCCGTATCTCAGCATCGATCCGATTCTCGCGGTGCGCGGGCTTGCTGCGGCGCTGCGGGCGCCCGGTGTGCCCGTCGTCGCGGTCAGTCCGCTGATCGGCGGCCGCGCGGTCAAGGGTCCGACCGCGAAGATCATGCGCGAGCTCGGCATCGAGGCCTCTAACCGCGCAATCGCCGCTCACTATGGCGACCTGCTTGACGGACTGGTGATCGACGAATCGGACAGCTTGGCCGAGCTGCCGCGCGGATTGCCGACGCACGCGACCCGCACGCTGATGAAATCGCTCGATGATCGGGAGATGCTCGCGCGGGCCACGCTCGAGTTCGCCGACCACCTGCGTCGACGCGCCTGACTTCAGGCGCTGCTGCGCGCTCGATTGCCCCCGTTCGCACCGCCACGGAGCCTCGTGCGATCGTTACGCCGCGACTTAGGCTCCGACAGGGCCGCGCCGCCGACCGCGAGGCGCTGCCTGAGATCCGATTTGAGCTGCTCGAACATCGCGCTGAGCGGCATCCGCCGATTTGCCAGCCACTGATAGATGATGCCGGCCATCGAGGCAGCGTACTGCTCCGCCACGCGCACGGGATCGACGTCCGGATTGACGCCGCCACTGCGCTGACCGGCGCGGACCCATTCCGCCGCGTCGCGCCGCTGCGCGCGGTGCACGTTTGCAATGTTTGATCGGTAGTCCGCGCTGGGGTCGATGCTCAGGAACCACAGCAGGTACATCGCGCGTACTTCGTTCTCGCGCTCGCGGATGAACTTTTCCGCCGCGTCGGTGGCTGCGCAGAGCGCGTCGATGCCGACCCGCGGTCCGACCGCCGCCTGCACACGGTGCAGCCAGTCGACGCTCGCAATATCGAGAACCTTGCCAAAAAGCCCGGCTTTCGAGCCAAACCGATGCGTCGCGAGGCCTCGGCTGTAACCCGCCTTCTCGCCGACGCTTTGCAGCGTCGTGCCCTGAATACCGTGCTTCACCAGGAGCTCGATCGCTGCCTCGGTGAGAAGACGGTCGGAAAGAGCGGTGCGATCGGCCTGCTTGCGTCGCGGGGCGCCGGGCTCCCGGGTGTTGCTCATGACTGCATCATAGGTGACTTGTTGGTCGCCAACAAGTGTACAGGCGCTCCCCCAATCCTGCGAAGCTACTCTGGCCCCGGGCGGGGGACAAGCGGATCGACCGTCACCGGACGGACCGCGGCGAACCGGCCCCGATAGAACAGCAGCGGATCACCGGGGTGCTCTTCGAAGCAAAGCACCCTGCCGACGATGATCGTGTGATCGCCGCCGTCGTAGCAGCCGGCGTTCTCGCACTGGAAGCGTGCGTGATAGTCGGGCAGAAGCGGAAGATCGTGCAGGCCCGTCTCGGTGGCAAGCTCGCCGAACCGATCGATGTCCTTGGTGGCGAAGTGACGCGCAAGTGCGGTTTGCCGCGAATCGAGCACGTGCACGGCGAAGTGCCGGGTACCGCAGAACGCCCGGTGGTTGACCGAGGTGCACGCGAGGCTCCAAAGCACGAGCGGCGGGTCCAGCGACAGCGACGAGAAGCTGTTCGCGGTCATGCCGATGCGATGACCGCCCGGATCCGTCATGGTGATGATCGTGACACCGGTTGCGAAGTGACCGAATGCGTTGCGCAGCGTGAGGGACATCGTGGCAGCCTCGCCGGCTCAAAGACGCTCGCGCAGCCGCGGCAACACATGTCGGGCCATGTACTCGATACGCCGCTGACCCGACGCGACGGGTTCGCCGGGGAGCTGCGCCCAGAAGTGGACGTCGCGGATCTGCGGGTATTGCTCCAGCAACCGGCCGAGCTGCTCGACTGCGGTATCCGCATCCCAGAGCTGATAGAGGCCTTGCGAGAGGGCGGTCTGGGCATCCGGAAAGCGGGGCGTCGAATCCGGCGGGCCGAACGCGCCCCACTCGATGTACTGGTTCGACTGGTAGAGCGCGTGGGCGCCGATGATCGCTGCCTCGCGCTCAGGGTCATCCGAGATGATCGCCCAGTGACCGGCGATGATCACCCCCTCGCCGGGCGCGCGGCCGTGCCTGGCCAGGCTGTCCACGTAGACATCCTGGCCGATACCACCGGTCGACAGGAATCCGTCGGCGATCCGCGCCGCGCGGTCGATCGCTGCCTCCACCATCCCGCCCAGGTAGAGCTTCGGGGGATGCTCGGGTACGGGGTGCACCCGCACGTCGCCGAAGTTGAACCGCTTGCCGGCTGAGGCGATGGACTCGCCGGCCCACGCACGCCGGATGATCGCTACCGCCTCCTCCATCAGGCTCTTGCGATGGCTGAGTTGGCGTCCGAACTCGCGGAACTCCAGCTCGCGGTAGCCGATGCCGACGCCGAGATCGAACCGGCCACCAGTGAGCAGCGACAGCGTCGCCGCGTCCTCGGCGATGCGCACCGGGTTGTGCAGCGGCAGCACGATCAGGTTCGTGCCGATGCGCATGCGCTGCGTGCGCGCGCCGATCGCGGCGGCGACCACCAGGGGCGACGGCGTGTAGCCGTCGTCGCAGAAGTGGTGCTCGGTGAGCCACACGGAATCGAAGCCCAGGCGCTCCGCTTCCGCGATCTGATCCAGGCACTGGCGATAAAATGTCTCGAAGGGTACCGCCCACGGCGCCGGATTCCGCAGGTCGTACCAGAGCCCGAAGTTCACCTTGCGACCCATCATGCCTCCCGTGCGCTCATTCCAGAGCGCCGAGGAACTCGAGGAGCGTCGCCCGGTACCGCGGGCCGTCCTCCAGGAAAGGCGCGTGCCCGCAGTTCTCGAACTCCGCCACGCGGCCTCGCGGGGCGAGCTTCGCGGCGGCCCGGCCGATCTCGGGGGGCACGACCGCGTCCTTGCCGCCAACGACGGACAACAGCGGCACGCGCAGCTCGGCGAGTATCCCGCGCTGATCGAGCGTGTCGAGACCGGCGAGCGCGGCGTCCGCGCCGGGTGAGGCCTGCATGAATATCCCCCACAGCCAGTTTTCGACCGCAGGTGACTGCGGCATGGCGCATACGGCCTTGGTCAGATTCCAGAGAAAGTTCGCGCGATCCGCGCGCAGCAGGGCAACGGTCTGTGCAGTGCTGCCGGGCGGGCCGCCATGCGGGAAGTCGGGCGCGTGTGTGTAACGCGGTGAGGCGCCAACCGTGAGAACGACGCCCGCGCAAGTGCTGCCCAGCCGCGCGGCCGCAGCAACCGCAATCGCGCCACCCAGCGACCAGCCGTTTACAACGGCGCGACTCAGACCGAGGTGCTTCGCGAGCTTCACGACGTCGCCGGCAGAGGCCTCGATCGAGTTCTCGTCGAAGTCCTTGTCGGACTGCCCGCAGCCACGCTGATCGAAGGTGAGCACCGCGTGGCCCGCTTCCCGCAGGCTGACGAGCGTGGTGTCCCAGACCCGGCAGCTCATGCCCCAGCCGTGGATCAGGATCACGGGCAGCCCGCGGCCTTCGTATTGCTCGTAGTAGATGCTTCGTTCACCCTCGACCGTGATTCGTGCCATCTGCGTCTCCTCGATGCCCTGCGGCGCTGCTCAGGCGGCGGGCGCCGTCATCCGCGCACCGGGCACGGCATTGAAGTAGTGGATCGTGACGTCGCGGCGACTGATCTTCCAGACACCATCGCGGCGTTCGAAGCGGTCGCGATAGGTGGCGCTGATCATCTGCACTACATCGTCACGGGTCGCCCCCATGCAGTCGACGTCGCAGACCCCGCGCGCGTGGTCGGGGTCGTCGAAGCTCACGCTCAGGTTGCTGGTCAGGTGATGCGTTTCGCGCCACACGGGCCAGAGCACCTCGTGCACCGCGCGCTCGACGCCCGCATGGCCTTCGAACACGCCGAACGGCGGTCCGATGTCCCAGACACAGTCCGGCCACCAGATCGCCATGAAATGTTCGAGGTCGACCGCGTCGAATCCCCGGCAGTACGAGGTGACGAGATCGCGCATGGCGAGGCGGCTCTCGAGCTGGTCGATGCGTGCCAACAGTTGCGAGGTGGTCGGTTCCGTCATCTGCATCACTCCCGTTGCCCGCGCGGTTCGCGCCGCGCTTTCCGTGCGCCGCGAGCGGCGTCAGCGATTGCCGACGTCGAGCTCGATCGCGGCCGCGAGCTTGGCCCGTGCCTGCTCGATCCGCTCGGGCAGGAAGCTGCTGGGCCAAAGACCAGGTGCGGCTGCGCGGTCCCGCAGGACAGCCTTCGCCACGGCGATCTTGTGCACCTCCGTCGGTCCATCGACGATGCCCATCTCCGGCACCAGCTGCCAGAGCGCCATGAGGGGCATCTCATTCGACATGCCGAGCGAGCCGTGCAGGTGCAGCGCGCGGTAGACCACGTCCCGTAACACCGTGGGCATCGCGGCCTTGACCGCGGCGATCTCGCGGCGCACTTCGCGCGTGTACGCCCGGTGCTTGTCGATCAGCCACGCGGCATACAGCACGTGCAGCCGGAACTGCGTGATCTGGACGTACGAGTCGGCGATCTTCTCCTGCGTGAACTGCTTCTCGGAGAGCAGCTCGCCCTTGGTCCGGCGGCTGAGCGCGCGCTCGCACATCATGTCGAGGGCCCGCTTGAGCACTCCGACCGTGCGCATGGCGTGATGGATGCGTCCGCCGCCGAGACGCGATTGCGCGACTTCGAATCCCTGGCCCGGGTTGCCGAGGATGCTCGACGCCGGGACGCGGCAGTTGCGGAACCGCAGGTAGCCGTGCACGCCCTCCCCGATGTCCTCGCACAGCCCGACCGCGACGTTGCGCACTACCTCGAGACCAGGCGTGTCGCGCGGCACAATGATGATCGAAGCGCCCGAGTGGATCGGCACCTTCGGATCGGTCACGACGACCACCAGCAGGAAGCGCGCGAAGTCGGCGTGCGATGCAAACCACTTCTCGCCGTCGATCACCCATTCGTCGCCGTCGAGCCTGGCGCGGCAGGTGAACTGCGCCGGATCGGCTCCCGCCTGCGGCTCGGTCATCGCGTAGCTCGAGGCGATCTCGCCGGCGAGCAGCGGTGCGAGGTAGCGGCGTTTCTGTTCGGCCGTGCCGAATCGCGCGAGGATTTCGGCGTTGCCGGTGTCGGGGGCCTGGCAGCCGAATACCGTCGGGCCGAAGCGACTGCGGCCGAGGATCTCGTTCATCAGACCGAGCTTCAACTGGCCGTAGCCGGCGCCACCCAGCTCGGGTCCGAGGTGGCAAGCCCAGAGCCCCTGCTCGCGCACGATCCGCTTGAGGGGCGCCATTGCAGCCGAGGGTCCCTTGCGCGCCGGATCGAATGGATCCGCCGGCCCGCGGAACACCAGGTCGAGCGGCTCGACCTCGGCGCGGACGAACTCGTCCATCCAGTCGAGCTTGCGCTGGAAATCAGGCTCGGTTTCGAAGTCCCATGCCATCGCTGCCGCGGCCCGCGGAACTCAGCCAGCGCCCCAGCCGCCGTCGATGACCATCTCGGTGGCGGTGACGTACTTCGCCTCGTCCGAGCACAGGTAGACGGATCCGTAGGCTATGTCCTCCGGATCGCCGACCCTGCCCATCGGGATCGCGGCCTTGATTGCACGGTCCATCTCCGGGGTGATGTCGCCCAGGATCGGCGTCTGGATCTGACCGGGATGGATGGAATTCACGCGGACACCGCGCTTCGCATACTCGAGACCCGCCGACTTCGACATGAGGCGCACCGCGGCTTTGGTCGCATGGTAGGAAAAAGAGCCAGGGCTGCCGACGATGCCGAACAGCGAAGAGATGTTCACGATCGAGGCATTGCCGGTTTTCAGCAGCTCGGGCATCGCGGCCTTCATCCCGAGCCAGGGCCCGGTCTGGTTGATCGCGATCATCTTCTGCCACCCTGCCATGGTTTCGTCCTCGACCCCGCCGGGATGGTAGATGCCGGCGTTGTTGACCAGTGAGGTGAGCTTGCCGTAACGCTCGACCGCGGTCGCGACAGCCCGGGCCCAGTCCTCGGGGCTGGTCACATCGAGCTTGACGAACACCACGTCGCCGCCGGCCGACCGGACCGCTTCCGCCACGGACTCCCCCAATTTCTCCTGTACGTCCCCGGCCACGACCCGTGCTCCCGCCTGCGCGAAGACGCGGACGTGCGCGGCGCCGATACCGCTCGCGCCGCCGGTGATCAGCGCGACTTTGCCTGCCAGCCTCTGCGTCATGGGACCCCCTGAGACCCGTCAACCGGGCCGGGCGAGTATATTTGGATACTTGCTAGTCGACAACAAGCGGATTATCTTGCGCAGGTCGGAAGCTCAGCTCCGACCGGCGGCGCCTCCGGGCCGGCGGCTCACGCGGTCTGCATCAACTCTGTCGGGAGGGGGAATGGACAAGGCAAGGATGAATGCGAAGCTCGCAATCGCCATCGCGGCCGCACTCGGCGCGCCGCTGGGCGCGGAAGTCACACAGGCGCAGGACGTCCAGGTCCAGGTGGAATCTGGCGGACTTGAGGAAGTCGTGGTGACCGCGCGCAAGCGCGAGGAAAACCTGCAGGACCTCGGCACCGCGGTCAGCGCAATGGGCCAGGCCGAGCTCAACCGGCGCTTCGATGTCGATCTGCAGGACTTTGCCAATGCGGCGCCCAACGTCGTCATCGACGACCTGCAGCAGGGACCGGGCAGCCCGGCGGCTATCGCGATCCGCGGCATCGGCACCACCGACGTCGAGAAGAACTTCGATCCCACGGTTGGAGTCGTCGTCGATGGCGTGTTCATCGGCGCGAATTCCGGCGCGATGCTCAAGGCCATCGATCTGCAGAGCGTCGAGATCCTGCGCGGACCGCAAGGCACCCTGTTCGGCCGCAACTCGATCGCCGGCGTAATCAACGTCACCCGGCAGCGTCCGCAGACGGAGTTCGGCGGGGGCGTGCGCCTCGGCTACGGCAACTATGACGACAAGCAGCTCGACGGCTACGTCAACATCCCGATGGGCGAGCAGTTCGCATTCAAGATCTCCGGTGCATACCGGGAGCGCGACGGCTACTTCGACAACCTGACGCTCGGCCGGGAATCGGGCGAGATGGAGTACAAGTCCATCAGCCCGTCGCTGATGTGGCGACCAAGCGACTCGCTCGAGTTCTACTACCGCTACGACGATTCGCAGCAGGATCAGGACGCAAACACCGTCCAGAACATGGCGCAGCCCAACCAGGTGTTCTGCGACCGCTACTTGCAGTGCGCACAGGGCGTAACCACGCCGCAGTCCGGCGACCGTTACGACGTGCTGCAGAACGGCGACCGTCACGACTCGTTCTTCGACAGCGAGATGCACATCTTCAATGCGCGCTGGGACATTTCCGATGCGAACCGGCTCGAGTACCTGTTCGGCTACTTCACCACCGACGAGGAGGTCTACCAGGACTGGGACGGAACGCCGCTCACGCTCTACCACACCGAGCGGCCTGCTGTTTATACGCAGCGCAGCCACGAGCTGCGGCTCACGCATGACGCCGATGGCGCACTCACGTATACCGTGGGCGCGTATGTCTGGAATTCCAGCTACCGCATCGACCTGCTGAGCGAGATCGGCTTCGCTGACTTCCTGTTCCCAGGCGTCGTGCTCCCCGGCACCGTCGTCCCCGTGCCGCAGACCGTGCAGCAGCATACGGATTCATACGCTGCCTTCGTGGAAGCCGACTACGCCTTCAACGACGCCTGGACCCTGACGCTTGGCGGCCGCTACACCAAGGATGAGAAGGACAGTGGCCTGATCGATCCGACCATGCCGCAGCTCGCCACCCTGGGCAGCCTCGACAACCCCTTCGAAGAGGAATGGGACGAGTTCACGCCCAAGGCGGGGCTGCGCTACCGCGTCTCTCCGGATCTCATGTTCTTCGGCCTGTACTCGAAGGGGTACCGTTCCGGCGGATTCAGCGGCCGCGCCAACACCTACGACGCGGCCTCGAAGCCCTACGACCCCGAGACAGTCGACAACTACGAGATCGGTATGAAGTCGGAGTGGATGGACCGGCGCCTCCGGCTCAATGCCTCGGCCTACTTCATGAAGTACGACAATAAGCAGGAGGAGCTGAGCGAGCAGGCGCCGGTCGGCACCGGCCAGCAGACCGTCGTGCTCAACGCCTCGTCGGCCGAGATCACGGGGCTCGAGATCGAGCTGCTGACCACGCCTTTCGACGGCTTCACGCTGAGCGCATCGCTGGGCCTGCTCGATTCCGAGTACAAGGACTTCGCCGACCCGATCGACGGGCGCGATCTTACTTTCCTGAAGCTCCGCCGGGCACCCGACATGACGGCCACGATCGCGCCAACGTACGAATGGGACATGCTCGGCGGCCAGATGTGGGTCACCGCGAGCTGGCACTACATCGACGAGCTGGAGCTCACGTTCTACAACTCGCCGCAGAGCCAGAACCCCGAGCAGAACATCTTCGACGCGTCGCTCAACTACCAGTTCAACAACACCACGGTCAGCGCCTACGGCATGAACCTGAGCGACGAGGACTCCTGGTCGGTGGGCTTCGACGTCGGTGCGAGCCTGGATTTCGCGGGTCTGTGGACCTACACGGCCACGCGTCCGCCGCGGACCTATGGTTTCCGCCTGACGCAGAAGTTCTGATTCGGGCTGGCAGGGTGCGCAGGGATCCCCCCGTCCCGCGCGCCCTGCCGAGCACGCCCCGGCGCGAGGGTAAGATGGCGGGCACCGCAATGAGCCAGCGCTGGATCGTCACGGGCGGGTCACGCGGCGTCGGCCTTGCGGTCGCGCGGCTCGCGCTTGCCCAGGGAGATCGCGTCGCCGTCGTGGCGCGCAACGGCGACAGCGACGCTTTGCAGACCGAGCTCGGCGCCAGGGCGCTCGCTTTCCGCGGCGACGTGACCGACCCGGCTGAGATGGCGCGGATCGCGAAGTCGGTCGCGCAGGCCTGGGGCGGTATCGACGTGCTGGTCAACAACGCCGGGCTGCACCGCGGCGGCAAGATCGAGCGGCTCGACCTCGCGGACTGGGACGCCGTCATCGCCACGAACCTGTCCGGCCCGCTGCATTGTGTACGTGCATGCCTGCCGCACATGGGATCCGGCGGATCGATCGTCAACATCGGCGCGGTGGTCGGATTCCGGGGGTTTCCGGGCGACAGCCCGTATGGCGCATCGAAGGCGGGGCTCGCCGGCCTGACGCAGGTGCTCGCGGTGGAACTCGCGAAGCGGCAGATACGCGTCAATCTCGTCATTCCCGGTCTCGTGGTGACCGAGATGACCTCGGGGCTGTCTGAACGCGCCATGCAGGCGCTCATTTCGAAGATCCCCCTGCACCGCGTCGGCACCGACGTGGAAGTGGCGGAAGTAATCTGCTGGGTCGCGCGGTCGACGTACATGACGGGCGCGGTTGTCCCGACCGACGGCGGCCTGATGTGCGCCTTCTGACAAGCGGCTCACGACGCCGATGGCCGCCGTGACCGGAACCGACCTGGCGTTCTCCCGTTGGATGGCCGAGCACGCGGCGGTGGGCAACGCGCATCTCGGCCGGCGGCTCGGCGGGGGTAACTCCAACGTCACGCAGCTCGTGCACTCAGACGCGGGCGATCTGGTGTTGCGGCGGCCGCCCGACGACGCGATCTCGGAGAGCGCGGCAAGAGGCGTGAGGCGCGAGCACCGGATCCTCACCGCGCTTGCCGGGCACGCTCCGGTGCCGCGCGTGGTCGCGTTCTGCGACGACGCGACGGTGATGGGGCAGCCCTTCATCATCACCGAGCATATCGACGGGGTCTCGATCACGACGACCTTGCCGCCCGCGTACCCCACCGACGCGGCGACGCTCGCGCGACTCGGCGAGGAACTGGTGGATGCGCTCGCGCAGATACACACGGCGGACTGGGCCGCGCTGGGGCTCAGCCGGCCGGCGACCGCAGGGAGCTACGTACGCTCGCAGGTCGAGCGCTGGCTCGAGACGCGCGCCACCGACGCCGTGCGCGAGCTGCCGCTCATCGGCGCGGTGGGGCGATGGCTGCTCGCCAACCTGCCCCGTACGCCGCCGGCGCGCGTCGTCCACGGCGACTACCACCTCGACAACACCTTGTTCCGCCCGGATACACCGCGTCTCGCTGCAGTGATCGACTGGGAGCTTTCGACCATCGGCGATCCGCTCGCCGACCTCGGCCTGATGCTGGCATTCTGGGGTCCGCGCCCGGTGGACCCTCCGGGCTTTGCTTTCGTCCAGGCGGTTACGCGCGCGCCGGGGGTCGTGATGCGCGAGACGCTCGCTGCGCGATGGTCGGACCGCACGGGTATCCCGATCGATGATCTGCGCTTCTATCTCGTGTTTGCCTGCTGGCGACTGGCGGTGATCGTCGAGGGCGCATACGTGCTCTACTGTCGCGGCCGCGTCGGGGACGCCTACGCCCGCGATCTCGGGGAAAACGTGCCGAAGCTCCTCACGGAAGCGGCCTTGCTCGCCGGGCTCGCATGAAGGCCACGATGATGCCGCTGCCGCTGTCGACGCAGATGATCCTGCGTCACGGCCAGCGTCTCCACGGCGCGAGCTCGGTGGCCTCCTTCGACGATGGCCGCTTCCGCCGCACGAGCTTCGAGCAGGTCGCCACCCGGGCCGAATCGCTGGCCCGGGCGCTCGCAGCGCTGGGCGTGCGCACCGGTGACCGCGTCGCAACCTATTGCTGGAATCACCAAGCGCATCTCGACGCCTATCTCGCGGTGCCGGCGATGGGCGCCGTGCTGCACACGCTCAACGTGCGACTCTTCCCCGAGCAGGTCGGCCAGATCATGGCGCACGCCGATGACCGCGTGCTGATCGTGGACGCCGTGCTCTGGCCACAGATCGAGGCCGCCGCGCGCGGGGTCGCGGGCCTTCGGCACATCGTGATCGTGGGCCATGTCCCGCAGGTTTCGGGGCTCCGCGCCGAGATCCACGGCTACGAGTCGCTCCTGACCGCGCATGGCGGTGCGTACCCGTGGCCGGAGCTCGATGAATGGTCCGCGGCTGTCGTGTGCTACACGACCGGAACCACTGGCGAGCCCAAGGGAGTGGTCTACAGCCACCGCACGATCTTTCTTCACACCCTCGCGACGCTGGGCGCCGACACGTTCGCGATCTCGCAGTCCGATCGCGTGCTGCTGTTGCCGTCGATGTTCCATGCAAACGCCTGGGGCCTGCCGTTCTCCTGCTGGTTCGCAGGCGCGGACCTGCTGCTGCCCGGGCCGAACCTCAAGCCGGGCCAGATCCGCGCGATGATCGAGCTGGGCCGCCCGACGTTCACGGCAATGGTGCCTACGTTGATCAACGACCTGCTGCAGGCCGATCAGTCCGCCCCCCTCGACATGTCGAGCTTTCGCGTGATCGTGTCGGGCGGCTCGGCAGTCTCGCCGGCGTTGATCGACAAGGTGCGGGCGCGCTGGGGCGTGCCGGTGCTGCAGGGCTGGGGGATGACGGAGACGAGCCCGATATGCTGTCTCTCGATTCCGCCCCGCGACGTGCCCCGCGACGACGAGGCCGGCTGGCGCGCGAAAAGTGGTCGGCCGGTGCCGGGCATGGAGGTTCGGCTGGTCGACGATCGGGGAAGCCGGGTTCGGGAGGACGGGGCAACGGTCGGTGAGTTGCAGCTCCGCGGTCCGTGGGTCACGGGGAGCTACCATCGCGAAGCTTCGCCGGCATCGTTTACCGCGGACGGGTGGTTGCGCACCGGCGACGTGGGGACAATCGATGCCCGCGGCTACGTGCAGATCACCGATCGCGCGAAGGACGTGATCAAGTCCGGCGGCGAGTGGGTTTCGTCGGTCGACCTCGAGAACCACCTCGCCGCGCATCCCGCGGTAATCGAAGTGGCTGTGATCGGAATCCCCGACCCGCGCTGGGAGGAGCGGCCGCTCGCGCTGGTCGTCACGGCGACGGACGCGCCCTCACCGGCCGACCTTCGCGAGTTCCTCCAGGACCGTGTGGCGCGCTTCTGGATACCCGAGTACTGGGCGTACGTCGCCGAGCTGCCGAAGACGAGCGTCGGCAAGATCGACAAGAAGGAGCTGCGGCGGCTCTATGCCGAAGGCCGGATCCAGCTTCGATAAGCGGATCTACGCGGCCTTCACCTCCGGCTTCCAGGACTGGAACTCGGGCAGCACTTCCTTGGCGAACAGCCGCATGCTCGCCTCGGCGTTCTCGAGCGTCAGACCGCCGTAGCTCACCTGCACCGTGAGATCAAAGTCGCCCAGCGATTGCCGGCGCTTGTCGAGTTTCTCCAGGATCTGCTTCGGCGTGCCCCAGGTGTTGATATCGGTGAACGCGTTCGCCGCGTCCTGCAATCCGATGTCCTTGAGAAGCGCGGCATTGGTCGCATAGTCGCCGTAGCCCTTCATCTTCTTGAAGTGATCACCCGCCATGTCGTAGTGCTGCATGACGGTCATGTAGTAGTTCGACATGTGCTCGCGGGCGAGCTTCTCGGCCTTCTCGGCACTCGCGCTGCAGCAGAGAAAGTCCACGCAGACCGGCGGCGGCGCCGGACGGTGCTGCTGCTGCTCGAAGAGACTCCGGTAGGTGTTGAAATGCCCCGCCATCTGCTCCCACGGCTTCTGGGCGAAGCTCATCATCGTCGCGCCGAGCTTCGCGCACACCGGAACCGAATCCGAGGACATCGCCACGCAGTAGAAGCGATCCTTGAAGCTGGCATAGGGCTTGGGCCGCACCTCGGTGCGCATCTGCTTGTAGAACTTTCCGTCGCCTTCGACGATGCCGGTCTCGAGCCCGCGCATGATCATCTCCGCGGCTTCGTCGAAGCGGTCGCGGGCCTCGTTCATGTCGATGCCGAACCTGTCGTACTCGCGCTTGGCGAGCCCGCGGCCGATGCCGAACACGGCGCGTCCCTTGCTCAGGTGATCGAGCAGGATCATCTTCTCGACGACCCGCAGCGGGTTGTTCCACGGCAGGATCACCGCTCCGGTGAGCAACTTGATGCGGTTCGTGACCGCCGCCATGTAGCTCAGGAACTGCGTGTTGTCCGGCGCCATCGCGTAGTTGAAGAAGTGATGCTCCACCCCGCTCAGCGTGTCGAAGCCGAGCGGCTCAGCGAGGCCGGCGAGATAGACGTCCCGCTCGTAGGCCTCACGGTCCGTGATGGAGTCCATGAAGTTCTGAAAGACCATCAGCAATCCGGCACGCATGGTCGTCTCCCCCGAATGTCAGCTCGCAGGTCCTAAAGCATACGCCGGCGGAAACCGGCGATCCGGGTCGATCGTAAAACACTTGTTGTCAACTAGCAAGCATTGCGACTGACAGCCATTCGCCCCGGCAGCGCGGTCAGCCGAGTGCCCCCCGGCGCCTGAGCGCCGCGATCTCCGCCTCGCCGATCCCGGCGTCGAGGAGCACGGCCGCGCCATCCGGCGCCGTGGCACCCGCCGAGCGCGGCGAGGGCAGCGGGGTGCGACTGAACCGCGGCGCCGGCGCGTTCTGCAGGTGACCATCGACATCGACGAAGCCGCGTCGCGCTCGCAGGTGCGGGTGCGCGGCCGCCTCGTGGATGTCGAGCACCGGGGTCACGCAGGCATCGGTTCCCTCGAACATCGATTGCAGCTCGTCGCGGGTGTGCCTGCGGATCGCATCCGCGAGTCTCGCCTTCAACGGCGGCCAGATCTCGTTCACGAGCTCGTCGTACGGCCGCCCGGTGAACCCGACCCCCGCCGCGAAGTCCGCGGGGTCGAGCCCGAGCTTTTCGAGCAGCAGCGCGTGAAACTGCGGCTCGATGGCGCCCACCGCGATCCACTTTCCGTCGCGGGTCTGATAGGTGTCGTAGTAGTGCGCCGCGCCTGTCAGGAAATTTTCGCCCGGTGCGTCCCGCCAGAGGCCGCTCGAACCGAGACCGAGGCAGACCGAGAGAAAGGAGACCGCACCGTCGATGATCGCCGCGTCGACGACCTGGCCCTGTCCCGAGCGGTGTCGTTCATGCAGCGCGCACAGCACACCGAAGGCGAGCAGGAGACCTCCGCCGCCGAGATCGCCCAGCGCGTTGAGCGGCGGCACGGGGGGGCCGCCCCGCCGGCCGATCTGGTGCAGAAGCCCGCTGATCGCGAGATAGTTGATGTCGTGCCCCGCCGCTTGCGCCAGCGGACCGTCCTGCCCCCAGCCGGTCATGCGTCCGTACACGAGACGTGCGTTGCGCCCGCGGCACACGTCGGGCCCGAACCCCAGTCGCTCCGCCACCCCGGGTCGAAAACCCTCGATCAACACGTCACTGCGATCCGCGAGTCGCAGCAGCACATCCACGCTGACGGCCTGTTTCAGGTCGAGCGTCACGCGGCGGCGACTGCGGAGCGTGGGGTCCGCAGCATCGTTGTGCCTCTGGCCGCCCGGGCGCTCGATGCGGATCACCTCCGCGCCCATGTCGGCGAGCATCATGCAGGCATAGGGTCCCGGGCCGATGCCCGCGACTTCGACCACGCGGACGCCCGCGAGTGGGCCGGAGCCGGATGTCTCCTGCTGCAGCTCCGTCATCGTCCGACCTGCCTGCCAGCCATCAGCTCCGCCCGCGACTCCGCCCGCATGCCCGCGCCCTGAAACACCATATTATTCTTGTGTGTGGCAAGCAAGTGAGCCCCCGGTCAGGTTGAGTGACGCGAGGACTGGCCGGATGACTGGCGCAGATCGGCAAGCAGCGCGGCGCCCCGCCAGTGGCGCTCGCCCCCCGCCTCGGCCGCACGCACCAGGTCGAGGAGCCGCGCGTTGACCGGCGCCGCGCGGCCCTGGGCCCGGGCGAGGCGCACGATCTCGCCGTTCAGCCAGTCGATTTCGGTCCTGCGTCCGGCCTCGAGATCCTCCCACATCGAGGATCGCGCAAGCGGGTCGATCGCCAGCATCCGATTGGCGAGCCGCGCAAACAGCCAGTCCGGCGACGAGAGCAGCGTCGGGATCCAGCCGGTGGGCAGCGGGGTGAGACGCGCGGGCCGGATCCCGGCGCGCTCGAGCAGCGCCAGCGCTTCTTGCTGCGCGAGCGATACACAGCGCCGGTAGTCGCGTTGCGACAGCTGCTCCTTGAGCGGCAGGCCTGACAGCGCGTTGATTGAGTTGTTGAGATTGAGGAGCAGTTTCGCCCATTGCACCGGGCGCAGGTCGGACCGCTGGACGAGCGGCAATCCGGCGGCAACGAACGAGGACTCGAACCCTGCGAGTACCACGTTTCGCTCGACCTCGAGCGCGCCCTCCGTACCCTGGTGAAACGCGCCCCGCCCCCGACTTACGACGTTGAAGGGCACCATGCCGGCGAGCACGACCTGGCGGATGAGGTGCCCCTTCAGTTGCTCCGCGTTACCGAGCCCGTTCTGAAGGCTGAGGACCACGGTTTCGTCCCGCAGCACTCGCGCCAGCGACTGCCCCGCGGTATCCGTGTCCGCCGACTTGACTGTGACGAGCACCAACGCGGCATCCGCGGCCGCCTCGGCTGTGGTCGCAAAGCGCAGTCCGTCCGGTGACACATCGAGTGTCGCGCCCTGCCAGTCGGTGAGATGCAGCCCGTGCTGTGCGATCTCGCCCCCGATGCGTCCGCGTCCGATCAGGGTCACTGGCGCGCCACCGGCCGCGAGCCGCCCGCCGACATAGCAGCCGATGCTTCCGGCACCGAAAATGCAGATGCGATCGATCGGACCATGCATGTTGGAGTCACTTTCCGATGCAGAAGCTCGCGAAAATCCGGCCAAGCAGCTCGTCGGAGCTGATCTCGCCCGTGATCTCGCCGAGCGCCTGCTGCGCGTCCGAGAGCTCCTGCGCGACGAGTTCTCCGCCCCCGCGCTCGAGCAGCAGCCGCTCGGCTTCTTCCACATGCTCGCGAGCCCGGCGTAGTGCTTCGAGATGCCGCCGCCGGGCGGACAGTGTTCCCTCGCCCGGCGTTGCATAGCTCACGCATTCCTTGAGGTGTCGGCGCAGCAGATCGAGACCTTCGCCTGTCAGCGCTGACAGGAAGAGCCGTGGCGGGTCGGCGGGTTCGAGGTGGTCGCTGGCATTGCTACGATCGATCTTGTTGAACACCACGGTTGCCGGTGTAGCTCCGGGCAGTGCCGCAAGATCGGTCGCAATCGCGGCGACGGCGTCCGGATCGGCGGCATCGACCACGAACAGGACCCGGTCGGCGCGAGCGATCTCGCGCTCGGCTCGCCGGATGCCTTCCCGTTCGATCTCGTCTGCGCTCGCGCGGAGCCCTGCGGTATCGAGAACATGCACCGGCAGACCGTCGATCTCGATACGCTCGCGCAGCACGTCGCGCGTCGTTCCGGGCGCCGCCGTGACGATCGCGGCGTCGTAACCCGCCAGGCGGTTGAGCAGGCTCGACTTGCCGGCATTTGGCCGGCCCGCGATGACGAGCGTCAGTCCGTCGCGAAGCAGCGCGCCCTGGCGTGCCGCCGCGTCGAGCTGCACGAAGCGCGCGCGCAGGTCGGCCATGCGGCCCCGGAGGCCGCTGTCGGCGAGAAAGTCGATCTCCTCCTCGGGAAAGTCGATGGCCGCCTCGACCCAGAGCCGAAGCTGCAGCACCGCTTCGGCGAGTTCCCGGACCTGCGTGGAAAACCCGCCCTCCAGCGATCGGACGGCCGCGCGCGCCGCCTGCGCTGAGCCGCTGTCGATCAGGTCGGCGACCGCCTCGGCCTGCGCGAGATCGAGCTTGTCGTTGAGGAACGCGCGCTGTGTGAATTCACCGGGCGAGGCTGCCCGCGCCCCGAGTTCCAGTACGCGCGCAAGCACCAGGTCCATCACTACCGGACCACCGTGACCGTGCAGCTCGAGCACGTCCTCTCCGGTGTACGAGTGCGGTGCCGGGAAAAAGAGCGCCAGGCCGAAGTCGATGATGCTGCCGCCCGCGTCACGGAAGGAATGCAGCTCTGCCTGACGCGGTACCGGCGCCCGGCCAACAACGCCGATGGCAACTCTCGCGCAGCCGGGCCCGGAAACTCGCACGATGCCGATGCCTCCGCGCCCCGGGGCGGTCGCAAGCGCGGCAATGGTGTCGCCAACGGGCGGGCTCATTGACGAAATATATGGGCAAGCCAGATGCTGCGCAGCTTGCGAATCGAGTGAGCGAGTTTGAATGTCCTTGGTTACTGAGCTGCGCCGGCGGCAGGTGTTCCGTGCCGCGGCGTGGTACGCCGCGGCCGCATGGGTGGCAATCCAGGTCGCCAGCACCATCGTTCCGCAGTTCGGCCTCCCGGACTGGTCGGTGCGCGCCGTCATCGTCGCCGCCGTGTTCGGCCTGCCGGTCGCGCTGGCGCTCGCGTGGCTCTTCGACCTGTCCGCCTTGGGCCTGCGCCGCGAGCTCACCGCGCCTCGCGATCCCTCGGACGGGACGGCGGTCGCTGCACCGACCCTCGCCGCGCCGCTCTGGCGCATCCCGTCGTTCTGGATCGCGCTCGCGCTTGGCGCGGTCCTCGCGGCAAGCGCGCAGCAGGCTTGGCAGCGACTGATCCGGCCCGCATTCGGCGAGCGGCCCGGGCTTGCCGTGCTGCCCTTTGCCAACCTGAGTCCCGATCCCGAGAACGCCTACTTCGCCGACGGCCTGCACGAGGAGATCCTCGCCACGCTCGCCCGGGCCGGTGGCCTGCGCGTGATCTCCCGCACCTCGGTGCAGGCCTATCGAGATACGGACCGCAATCTGCGGGAGATCGCCGACTCCCTGGACGTAACGCTGATACTCGAGGGATCGGTACGTCGCGACGGCGACGATCTGCGGCTCACGCTGCAGCTCATCGACGGCCGCACCGACGAGCATCTCTGGGCGGAGACCTACGACAGAAAGTTCGAGGACGCCTTGCAACTGCAGCGCACCGTCGCCGAACAGGTCGTGGCGGAGATCGGTGCCAAGCTCACGCCCGCCGAGCAGCGGCTGATCGCGCGCGCGCCGACGTCGAATCCCGAAGCGTACGAGCGCTACCTGCAGGCGCTCGCCCTGTTCGGCCGGCAGGATTTCGAGGAGATGGAGCTGCGCAACGTTGAGCGCCTGCTCAGCGAGGCGATCGATCGGGATCCGAAGTTCGCGGTCGCGTATGCGCTTCGGGCCAAGGCGCGTGTCCGGATCCAGCACAGCGGCTGGGGCTCGCCCGGTCTCGCCGAGCGAGCACGGGCCGACATCGAGCAGGCGCTGACCTTGCATCCCGAGCTGCCGGAAGCCCTGGTTGCGCGCGGTCTCTATCGTACGTGGGTGACCCAGGACGCGGCGCGCGGACTCGACGATCTTATGCGCGCGCTCGCGATGGCACCAAACGATGCCGACACGCACCACACCGCGGCTCTTGCCCTGCGCCGTCTCGGCCGCTTCGACGAGGCACTCGAGGAGTTCGAGCAGGCCGAGCAGCTGGCGCCCGGCCTGATCGGCTATCAGTACGACCGCGCATTCACCCTGCTCGGGTTGCGACGCTACGACGAGGCCTTGCGCGCCTGGGCTTCGATGATCGAGGGGCATCCCACGTTGACCTGGCCGCTGCTTGGCCGGTACTGGATTCGATTCGCGGGCACCGGGGATACGAAAGGCTGGCGGGCGGAGTGGGACCGTCTGGCCCCAACGATGGACAAGTCCGACCGTGCCATCATCGCCTACGTGACATACACATGTACCGACGACCTCGCGGGTCTGATCGCGTGGTATGAGCGCGCGGCGCCGGGCGAGGTGGCCGGATCGCGCGACTACACACTCGGCGTCGCCTATGCCGCCATCGGAGACCTGGAGAGTGCGCGGCCCCATCTGGAGGTGGTTTCAGCGGCTGCTCGGGACGCGACAGGCGCCAGCTCGAACGCTGAGGGGGCCGTGGCGCTCGAGCTGCTGGGCGAACACACGGCTGCCATCGAGGCCATCGACGCGGCAGTGCGGCGTGTGCCCGAATCCCAGGACGCCGTCGCCGGCCCGTCGGTCGCGATGCTGCGAGCGTGGATCCTGATTCATTCCGGCTCGCGCGCGGAGGAAGGCTATCGCGAGCTCGAGCGGCTGCTGGGTGCGTTTGGCGTCATTCCCCGCTTCGTTTCCGTCGATCCGCTATGGCGGCTGCTCAAGAACGATGCGCGGGTCCAGCGAACAATTCAGGCGAAGCTGCCCCGCTAGCAGCCCGCGCCGCCGCAAAGCGAGATCACACCGCCGGCGCCGGCAGCCGACCGTCGATCGTGAACTGCGAGAGCGAAAACGCGCGCAGGCCGGCATCGCCTCGCGCGTAGAAGCTCACTTCCTGGGCGCGCGTCTCGCAGAGCCATTCTTCCTTGAAGGTCGGACGCGGCTGACTAAAGGCCGCAGGCGTGTAGAGCGCGACGTTGAGACCGCCCTCCACGTCGCGTGCCGATACGTATTCGACGGCGTCGGAGCCCGCATCACGTAAGGCTCGGCCGAGCTGCTGCGTGGACTCGTAGTCGTCGCGGCTCGCCAGCACCTCGCGGAAAGTGGCGAACGGCGGGAGCTGCAGCGAGTAGCCGCGCCGGGCGCGCAGCCGCGCACCGAACAGCGTGTGCTGCGTGCGCAGTGGCACGGACGGAGGCTCGCGCATCCCCTGCCAGAACACGAAGCGGTAGTACGCGGATTCGGCGAGCACGGTGGTAACGCCGCGTGCGGCGTAGAACAGGCTGGGCTCGTGCCGGCCGCCGAAGCGCGATCCGTGCGGCAGGGGTGGATAGCGAAACGGGGTGGCAAGCAGGTAATCCAACCGAGCCGTGCCCTGGGGCAACGGGGGCTTGCTGGCTTCAAGCATCGACTCAAGGAGATCCTGCTCGGCGAGCGTGGAGACCAGCTGGTTGGTGGCGACCTGTTCCTGGCTCTCGACCAGGCGAAGTATTTCTCCCGTCAGCGGTCGGGGCTGCGCCTGCGCGCCGACGGCCGCCCAGATGTCGGTCATCAGGGCTTGCCGCGGATCGCATCGAGGTACTCGACGACCCGCGTCAGGCCCTGGACACTCCGGATCTGTTCGGCGGGGATACCGCCTGTGTGCAGGTTTTCGGTCTGCATCCAGTGCCGCATCACGGCCCGGTCACCACCCACCAGCACGAAAAGCGCCCGATAGGCGCGGATCAGGAGCAGCGCAAGCTCGCCTGACTTGCTGGCGGGGTCGAGTTGACCGCGGCTCAAGGCCGTTCGGTCCCGCCCGATCACCGCACCAAGCGCGGCCTGGGTGAGCCCCAGCTCCTTTCCGGCGCTGATCAGGGCCGCGGCCAGTACGCGACCGGGGTCTGGTAGTTGGGCGAGATTGCTGTCCATGGTCGATGTGCCTGTCGCACATTTTAGTCTTATTTGCAGCAAATGCAACGGAAGCTAGATGCGTGCTCCCGACGAAGCCGTCAGCGGAATGGGAGCCAGGTCCCGAAGAGCCTGTTTCAGGACCGGGACTTGGCGGCCTCGGCTTCGACGACCTTGTTGATTCGCCACTGCTGGGCGATCGATAACAGCGTATTGGTTATCCAGTAAAGCACCAGCCCGGCCGGGAACCAGGCCATCATCACGGTCATGACCACCGGCATGAACGCGAAAATCCGGGCCTGCATCGGATCAGGGGGCGCTGGGTTAAGCTTGAACTGCCCGAACATCGCCGCACCCATCAGAATGGGCAGCACGAAGTAGGGGTCCTTCGAGGACAGGTCCTGGATCCAGCCGAGAAACGGCGCTTGCCGCATCTCGACGCTTTCAAGCAGCACCCAGTAGAACGCAAGGAAAACCGGGATCTGCACGAGGATCGGCAGGCATCCGGCGACGGGGTTAACCTTCTCGCGCTTGTAGAGCTCCATCGTCTGGCGGGCGAGCTGCTCGCGGTCGTCCTTGTATCGTTCCTGGATGCTCTTGATCCGGGGAGCGATGGTGCGCATCTTGGCCATCGAGCGACCGCTGGTAGCGGTTAGTTTGTAGAAGAGCAGCTTCAATAAAAACGTGACAATGATGATCGCCCAACCCCAGTTTCCGATGATTCCGTGGACTTTCTGTAATAACCAGAAAAGCGGCTCGGCGAGGATCGTGAGTTTGCCGTAGTCGGCGGTCCGCTCGAGCTTCGGACCTACCGCCCGCAGTTGATCCTGGAGCTTGGGGCCAACGAAGAGGGTCTCGTTGAGCCGGCCGGTGGTACCGGCTGGCACCGCCTTGAGCGGACCGCGGTAGCTGAGCACGGAGTGCTCGCCTTCGCGTGTCAGCGTGAAGTGGTACTCCTCGCCCTTGGGCGGTACGGCGGCACTCACGAAGTGATGCTGCAGCGACGCGATCCAGCCGTCGGTGACGCCTTGCGCGAATGCAGCGTCGTCCTCATCCTCGATGTTGAGCTTGCGATAGCTCCTGCCGTCGAACACCGCTGGACCACGGTAGGCATAGCTCTCGACGTCAAACATCGAGCGCTTCTGCTTGACGATATGACGCACCAGCTGCACGTAGGACGCGCCAGACCACTCGGCCTCCGAGCGGTTGTCGACCTGGTAGGCGAGCTCGACGTCGTAGCGACCCCGGCGGAACACGAAGGTCTTCGTCACTGTGATGCCCGCGCCGTCGGTCCAGATGAGCGGCACGCGCAGCTCGGACGCGCCGGGCGCAAGCCGGAACTCCTGAGCCGGGGTTGTGAACTTTGCGAGATGGTTGGGCTCGCTCTCGGCATTCAGGGCGCGCAGGCCGGTGCGGTCGACGTTATAGGTCACCTCGTGGGTATCGAGCAGTCGCACGGGCGGGCTGCTGGGCTGCTTGTCGTGTGGGTACGCGAGCAGGTCCGCGCGCACCAGGTTGCCGCCGGACAGGCTGATATCGACGTCGAGCACGTCGGTGATCACGCGCACCCGGGACGCGGCTGTCTCGGCCGGCGCGGCTGGGCTCGGAACGTCCGATGGTGCCGCCGCGGTTGGGGTCTGCGTCGAAGGCAGCGCAGGCAGCTCGGGCAGGGACGCATCCGCGGGCGCCGCCGGGCCTGTCTCGGGCTGCGCGGCCACCGGCGTGGTCGCGGCGGGTGCGGCAGGCCCCGCGCGACCGCCGTAATCCCGGTTCCACTGCACCAGGTTCATCCAGAGCAGCAGCGCTACGGCGATCCAAAGATAAATACGCGGGTTAGCCATGCGGGATCCGGTTCAGCGGAGCGGACGATGTATCCGGGACGGGGTCGTAGCCGCCGGGATTCCAGGGATGGCAGCGCCCGATCCGGCGCAGCGCGAGCACAAGGCCGCGCAGCGCCCCATACCGCTCGATCGCTTCCCGCGCGTAACAGGAGCAGCTCGGATGAAAGCGGCAGCTGGGCCCCAGCAGCGGGCTCACGCAGAAGCGATAGACGGCGATAAGCCCGATCAGGATCGCGCGCATCGCTCGTTTACCCGCCGCCAGTGAACCGCAAGACTGGCCGAGGTCTCCGCGTGCGAGGCTGCCGCGGCAGCCGCTCGCGCATTGACCACGAGATCGACCGCCGGCAGAAGATGCCGGTGTTGCCGGAAATATTCGCGAACCCGACGCTTGACGCGGTTACGCGATACCGCGCCGCCGGCGGCGCGAACACCGACCGCGAGCCCCAGCCGCGGGTGGCCAAGATCGTTCAACTTCGCGCTCACGAGGAAGAGCGCGTCCGACGACCGCAGCCCCGAACGGTGGACGGCATCGAATTGTGACTTCGCGAGTAACCGGTGCGCGCGCGGCAGGCCCCGCGCCGGATGCAGATCGGTTGCGACGGGCGCGGTCAGGTCAGACCGCGAGCCGCTTGCGCCCTTTGGCGCGACGGCGGCTGAGCACGAGGCGGCCGCCCTTGGTGGCCATGCGGGCGCGGAAGCCGTGGGTGCGCTTGCGGTGCAGATTGCTCGGCTGAAATGGGCGCTTCATGGCGGCTCCGTATTGCCCGAAAATCGGACCAGAAACAGGTAGATGAGTGGCCCGGAAAAGGGGCGCGGAAGGATACGTACCCACCGCCGCGGCGTCAACCCGTGGAGTGCTCGCGTCCGAGATATCCACAGGAGCTTGCGCGGTATAAACTCCCCGCCCTTTCCCGTCCGCTCCCTCACCCGTCTTACGCTAAAGCCAAGCCGGTCGTGGCGACTTCACTCTGGAATCAATGCCTCCGCCGGCTCGAAGCCGAGCTGCCTGAGCAGCACTTCAACACCTGGATCCGGCCGTTGCAGGCGATCGAGGACGAAGGATTCCTGCGTCTGCTCGCTCCGAACCGCTATGTCATCGACTGGGTAAGCCAGAACTGCGCCGACCGCATCGGTGAGATCGTTGTAGAGCTCGTGCCGCCGCCGGCGCCGGCAGTGATTTTCGAAATCGGCTCACGGATGACCGTGGCGCCCGGCGCCGTCCCGCGCGCGGATCTGCGCCCGCGGCGGGTCGATACGTTGCCGCAGATCGGCGGTCGTCTCAACCCCGAATTCACGTTTGTAAATTTCGTCGAGGGCAAGAGCAATCAGCTCGCGCGCGCCGCGGCGGTGCAAGTGGCCGAGAACCCCGGCCGCGCCTACAACCCGCTCTTCATCTACGGCGGCGTCGGCCTGGGCAAGACGCACCTCATGCACGCCGTCGGCAATCACGTCCGCACGCGAAACAAGGATGCGCGCATTGCGTATGTGCATTCGGAGCGCTTCGTCGGCGACATGGTCCGCGCGCTGCAGCACAACACCATCAGCGAATTCAAGAACGCTTATCGCACGCTCGACGCGCTGCTGATCGACGACATCCAGTTCTTCGCCGGCAAAGAACGCTCACAGGAAGAGTTCTTCCACACCTTCAACGCGCTGCTCGAGGGACAGCAGCAGGTGATCCTCACCTGCGATCGCTATCCGAAAGAAGTCCAGGGTCTCGAGGAGCGCCTCAAGTCGCGCTTCGGCTGGGGCCTGACGGTGTCGATCGAGCCGCCCGAGCTCGAAACCTGCGTCGCGATCCTCATGAGCAAGTCCGCCGCCGGCGGTGTCGAGCTTCCCGAGGAAGTAGCGTTCTTCGTCGCCAAGCGCATCCGCTCCAACGTCCGCGAGCTCGAAGGTGCGATGCGGCGCGTAGTAGCCAACTCACAGTTCACCGGCCGGCCGATAACACTGGATTTTGCGAAAGAAGCGCTTCGCGACCTGCTCGCCCTGCAGGAACGGCTGGTGACGATCGAGAACATCCAGAAAACGGTCGCCGAGTATTTCAAGATCCGCGTGGCGGACCTGCTCTCGAAGCGTCGCAGTCGTTCCATCACGCGACCGCGTCAGGTTGCGATGGCGTTGTCGAAGGAACTCACCAATCACAGCCTGCCGGAAATCGGCGATGCATTCGGTGGTCGCGACCACACGACCGTGCTGCATGCGTGCCGCGTGATCAAGGAACTGCGCGAGACGCAGACGCGGATGAACGAGGATTATCTGAACCTGTTGAGAACCCTGACTGGATGATGTTGCAAAGCTGTGGATGATTCGTGTTGTACGCTGGTCCACATTTCATCCACAGGCCGCCGACAGGACATTTCGTCGTTATGAGCTCGGTTACGCCTCTGGTAATTGCGCGTGAGCGCTCGGGAAAATTCGGTTCTGCACAGGTTCGTGCTGTGCTAGAAACTACAGTAATCAGATATAGATAAATAAGACTTGGAATAGCAAAGATGAAGATCATTGCGAAGCGCGAAGTGATTCTTGCACCGCTGCAAGCGGTGATCGGGGTCGTGGAACGCAGACAGACGATGCCGATACTCGCCAACGTGCTGCTTGCCGCGAAAGGCGGCCAGCTTGCGGTGACGGCTACCGATCTCGAAGTCGAGCTTGTCGCGAGCTCGCAGGTCGACGTGCAACGCAATGGCGAAGTCACGGTTCCCGGCCGCAAGTTGCTCGACATCTGCCGCGCGTTACCCGAGGGTTCAGAGATCACCATTACCCTGGAGGGCGAACGTCTGCTGCTGCGTGCAAAACGCAGCCGCTTCACGCTGTCGACCCTCCCCGCTGGTGAGTTTCCAACGGTGGACGAGATCAATGCCCAGCAGACGCTCAAGGTGGCGGAGAAAGACCTCAAGCACCTGCTTGATAAGACCCATTTCTCCATGGCCCAGCAGGACGTTCGCTATTACCTGAACGGATTATTGCTTGAAACCTCGGCGAAAGCGCTGCGAACTGTTGCGACTGACGGCCATCGCCTGGCAATGGCAGAGATTGATCTGCCGGAAGGGGGAAAGGCCGGGCAGCAGGTCATCGTTCCGAGGAAGGGCGTGCTTGAGCTGCAGAGAATCCTGGGCACTGGGGATCAGATCCTCGAAGTTGGGATTGGATCGAATCATGTTCGCGTCCAGATCGGCGATGTTCGGTTCACATCCAAGTTGATCGACGGACGCTTTCCAGATTACGGCCGCGTCATTCCCGCTAAACCACCGCGTGTCGTCTCAGCCGTGCGGGACGATCTCCGGCATGCCTTGCAGCGGGCGGCCATCCTATCGAATGAAAAGTACCGCGGGATTCGGTTCGCACTAAAACCCAACGCCTTGGTCATTCAATCGCACAACCCAGAGCAGGAAGAGGCTGAGGAGGAGCTGGAAGTGGGCTATGAGGGGGAAGAGCTCGAGATCGGTTTCAATGTGAATTACCTGCTCGATGCACTGGCTGCGATCGATGCCCAGGAAGTGCATGTCGGGTTGACGGATGGCAACAGCAGTTGCCTGATTCGAGCGGCCGGCGACACTACGACGAGCTTTGTCGTGATGCCGATGAGGCTCTAAGCCTAAGGGCCGGATGGCGCTCGAACGGCTTCAGCTTGAAAATGTCCGGTGCATCCAAGCTGCGGACCTGGTGCTCGACGCACGACGTAACCTGATTTACGGAGCAAATGCGTCGGGAAAGACGAGTCTGCTCGAAGCGATCTATTTTCTCGGGCGCGCCCGTTCGTTTCGGGCATCCAAAGGCGAGGCGCTGATTCGTGCTGGAGCGGACCGCCTGATTACGACCGGGCACTTGAGGCGGCCACACCGGCAAAGCGTTCTTGGGGTCGGGTACGGCCGGGCTGGCCTGGAGGCGCGACTCGACGGTCGGGCAGTCGCGGGGGCAGCGGAGCTTGCGACCATTTTTCCCGTGCAGGCTATCGATCCGGAGCTCCACCAGCTCATCGAGGAGGGCCCACAGCAGCGCCGCCGCTTCCTTGACTGGGGTGTGTTCCACGTGGAACCAAGCTTCGTTGACACCTGGCAGCGGTTTCAACGCACGCTTCGGCAGCGCAATGCTGCGTTGCGAGCCCGATCGCCGGCAGACCTCGTGCGGGTCTGGGATGGGGAACTGATCGAGGCGGGCACACGCATCGCAGCAGCGCGCCAGCGATACCTTGAAATGCTCAATCCCCAAGTCCGCTCAATGGGAGAACGGCTGTTGGGCCATCCGGTCGACCTTCATCTGACGCAGGGCTGGGCTGCCGAGCGATCGCTACAGGATGCGCTGGATCGATCCTGGACTCGCGACAACGAGCGCGGCATCACCCAGGTCGGTCCACACCGCGCCGATCTTCAGATCAGGGTTGATGGCCAGTTGGCCCGGGAGCGAGTTTCTCGTGGCCAGCAAAAACTGGTTGCGGCAGCGATGCTACTAGGTCAGCTTCGCTGCGACTCGGAACAAGGATCTTCGACTGCCGCCCTTCTTGTGGATGATCCTGCCGCCGAGCTCGATGCGGCAAGCCTGGATAAGCTGCTGGCGGAGATTCTCGCCCTGCCGCTGCAACTATTTATCACGGCGCTTGACCACGGTCATACCGCTCTGGAGCGCCTCGGAACTGCCGCAAGGTTCCACGTGAAACACGGAAATTTGACCCGTCTGATATAATTTTATGTCCCCCAGAGCAGGCATCCCATGAGCGGCACTGACGTCTACGACTCCAGCAAAATCAAAGTCTTAAAAGGCCTTGACGCGGTCCGAAAACGCCCTGGAATGTACATCGGCGACACCGATGACGGGACCGGTCTGCATCACATGGTCTTTGAGGTCGTCGACAACTCTGTCGACGAAGCTCTGGCCGGCCATTGCACTGACGTTTCGGTCACCATCCATGCGGATCAGTCCGTCACCGTGGCGGACGACGGCCGTGGAATTCCTGTGGACATCCACCCGGAGGAAGGCCGCTCGGCTGCCGAGGTTATTATGACCATGCTGCATTCCGGGGGTAAGTTCGATGACTCCTCTTACAAAGTCTCCGGAGGTCTGCACGGGGTCGGTGTCTCGGTCGTCAACGCGCTTTCAGAGACGCTGCTCGTGACGATCTACCGTGAGGGAAAGGAGCACCGCCAGGAGTACGGCCTCGGCGTGCCTCTGGCTCCTCTCGCGGTCATCGGCCCGAGCGACCGCCGCGGTACCGTTATTCGTTTCAAGCCCAGTGACACGATCTTCACAAATATTGAGTTTAACTATGAAATCCTGCAGAAACGCTTGCGGGAGCTCTCGTTTCTAAACTCAGGCGTAAGAATCGAGCTGATCGATGAGCGCGACGAGCAGCGCGAGACCTTCCACCACGAGGGCGGAATCCGTGAGTTCGTGCGCTATCTCAACCGGAGCAAGACACCGATCCACGAGTCCTGCATTTGGTTTCGCAGCGAACGTGACGGCATCGGCGTCGAACTTGCCATGCAGTGGAACGATTCCTACCAGGAAACGATGTACTGCTACACGAACAACATCCCCCAGAAGGACGGGGGCACCCATCTGGCGGGTTTTCGTGGCGGGTTGACCCGGACGCTGAACGACTACATCGAGCGTGAACTCGCCAACCGAAAGGACCGTGTACCGACGACGGGTGACGACGCCCGGGAAGGCCTGACAGCGGTCCTCTCCGTCAAGCTGGCGGATCCGAAATTCTCCTCGCAGACCAAGGACAAGCTGGTTTCCTCGGAAGTGAAGGGCGTCGTCGAGTCGCTCGTCGCCGAGAAGCTCTCGGAGTTCCTGCTCGAAACGCCGACCCAGGCCAAGGCCGTGGTGGCGAAGATCATCGACGCTGCACGCGCGCGCGAAGCCGCGCGCAAGGCGCGCGAGCTCACACGACGGAAAGGTGCGCTCGACATCGCGGGGCTGCCAGGCAAGCTCGCCGACTGCCAGGAGAAGGATCCGGCGCTGTCCGAGCTCTTCATCGTCGAGGGAGACTCGGCCGGCGGCTCCGCGAAGCAGGGCCGCGACCGGCGCACGCAGGCGATCCTGCCGCTGAAAGGCAAGATCCTGAACGTCGAGCGCGCGCGCTTCGACAAGATGCTCTCATCTGCTGAGGTCGGTACGCTGATCACGGCGCTCGGTTGCGGCATCGGCAAGGAAGAATTCGATCTCGCGAAGCTGCGTTATCACCGCATCATCATCATGACCGACGCGGACGTCGACGGCTCGCACATCCGCACGCTGTTGCTGACCTTCTTCTACCGGCAGATCCCGGAGCTGCTCGAGCGCGGGCACATCTACATCGCACAGCCGCCGCTATACAAGGTCAAGAAGGGCAAGAGCGAGCAGTACGTGAAGGACGACGCCGAGCTCAACCAGATGCTGCTCAGATCCGCGCTCGAGGACGCCGAGCTGCACGCGAGCGCAGGCGCGCCCGCGATGCCGGCGTCGGTCCTCGACACACTCGCTCGCCGCTACATGGAGTTCCAGGCGGCGGCACGCCGCGCGGCACGGCGCTACGACCAGCGTGTCCTCGAGCAGATGCTGCAGCTCCCGGAACTAAGCGCCGCTGAGGCCGAGGATCCTCGGCGACTCGGCGAATGGGGTCGAGAACTCGAGCGCCTGCTCAACAGCGGCGACGTCGCCGGCCGCAACTACCGCGTGACGTTGCAGCCCGGACCCTCACACCATCTGCTGATCGCCCGTATCGAGCACGGCAGCACGACCGAGAAGCACCTGCACCGGGAGTTTTTCAGCTCGAGTGAGTACCGGCGGATCAGTGAGCTCGCGCGCTCGCTGTCGGGGTTGCTTGGCCCGGGCAGCTACGTCAGGAAGGGCGAGGCAAGCCAGGAAGTGGCGAGCTTTCGCGAGGCACTGCACTGGCTGCTCGATCAGGCGCGTCGCGGCCAGTCGATCCAGCGTTACAAGGGCCTCGGTGAAATGAATCCGGGCCAGCTCTGGGACACGACCATAAACCCGGCGACGCGACGTCTTGTGCAGGTGCGGATCGACGACGCGCACGGCGCGAACGAGATTTTCTCCACGCTGATGGGTGACCAGGTCGAGCCGCG
>DATJKD010000043.1:0-8460 GCA_035491795.1 Steroidobacteraceae bacterium
GCAGAAAGACCTGCCGAAGTTCCGCCGCTTCAGCAGCTACACCGCCTACTCCGAGGGCTGGGGTCTGTACGCCGAGTCGCTCGGCCGCGAACTCGGGCTCTACGAGGATCCGTACCAGTACTTCGGCATGCTCGAGGCGGAGCTGTGGCGCTCGATACGGCTGGTGGTGGACACGGGGCTGCACTCGAAAGGCTGGACACGCGAGCAGGTGCTCGAGTACATGGACGCGATGAGCTCGACCGCCGAGGCACGCGCCGTGTCCGAGGCGGAGCGCTACATCGCGATCCCGGGGCAGGCCCTCGCCTATAAGATCGGCCAGCTCAAGATCCGCGAGCTGCGCAGCCGCGCCGAAGCGGAGCTCGACGGCGGCTTCGACGTGCGAAGTTTCCACACTGCGGTGCTGGGCGACGGACCGCTGCCGCTCGATGTGCTGGAAGCCAAGCTCAAGCGGTGGATCGATGACCGGGAACAGGAAGCAGTCGGAGCGCGTAGGTGATACGCACGACGGCAGCCGTGCTCGCCGTCGTCCTCTCGCTCGCCGCCGTCGACGCGGGCGCAGGGTCCGCGGCGCCGGCCGAAGCCGCGAAGATCGAGTCGCGCACGCTCGCCAACGGTCTCAAGGTCGTCGTCTGGCCTGACCACGACATACCGAACGTCGCCATGTACCTGTGGTTCCGTGTCGGCAGCCGCAACGAGTACCCGGGCATCACCGGCATCTCGCACTTTTTCGAGCACATGATGTTCAACGGCACCAGGACGCGTGCGCCAGGCGAGTTCGACCGGATCATGGAGGGCAATGGCGGACGCAACAACGCCTACACGAGCTCCGACGTCACGGTGTACCAGGACTGGTTTCCGCGCAGCGCGCTCGAGCTCGTCTTCGACCTCGAGGCGGACCGGATGCGGAATCTGGATTTCGATCCCAAGGCCGTGGAGAGCGAGCGCGGCGTCGTGTACTCGGAGCGTCGATCCTCGGTGGACAACGATAATTTCGGCGTACTCGCGGAGCAGATACAGGCGACCGCCTACGTCGCGCACCCATACCAGTTTCCGACCATCGGCTGGCCGTCCGATATCGAGGGATGGACGATCGAGGACCTGAAAACCTACTACCAGCGTTATTACGCGCCCAACAACGCCGTGGTTCTCATCGCTGGCGACGTCACTGCAGCGGAGGTGTTCGCGCTCGCGGAGAAGCACCTGGCGCCGATCAAGGCGCAGCCCGCACCCAAGCCGGTCACGACACGCGAGCCGCCGCAACTCGGGGAGCGCCGGCTCAAGATACTGCGCGATGCGCAGACGCCGCTGATCGCGATGGCCTGGCATGCGGGGTCGGCACCCGAGCGCCAGTCGCGGATCATGGAGGTGCTGCTGGCCGTGCTGGGTGGCGGTGATTCCTCGCGCCTGCATCAGAAGCTCGTTGAGCAGGAGCAGGCCGCCCTGGAGATCGGTGTCCAGCTCGACCAGGGGTTCGACCCCGGACTCGCATGGCTCTTTGCGGTGGTGCCGCCCGGAGGTGACGTCGCGCGAACCGAGAAACTGATCGACGAGGAGCTGGCACGCATCGGGCGCGACGGTCCCACGCCCGCCGAGCTTGCCAAGGCCCGCAACCAGGCGCAGGCCTCGTTCTGGCGCGGGCTAGAGACGATCAACGGAAAGGCGCAGGCACTTGGCGAATACGAGGTGTTTCACGGTGACTTCCGCAAGCTGTTCGATGCACCCGGCGAATACGAGAGCATCACCGCGGACGACGTGCGCGCGGCCGCAGCCACCGTCCTGCGCAGCGACAACCGGACCGTGGGCATCCTGGAGCCGGTATCCACGGCCCCGACGGCCACGGCCACGCCGGTGGAGGCACACCCGTGAGTCGTGCGGCCCTGCTGGTGGGTGTCGCCCTCGTGGCCGCGTTCGCCAGCCAGTCGCATGCGCAATCATCAGCGGATGGCGGTGTGCGGCTCCCCGCGTTCGAGCAGCACACGCTCGCGAACGGCGTGGTGCTCGTGCTGATGGAGAAGCACGATACGCCGCTCGTCTCGATGCGCGCCTTGCTGCGCGGCGGATCGCTTGGCGACCCGGCGGGCAAGGAGGGCAGCGCGGCGCTGCTCGCCGAGCTGCTGGAAAAGGGCGCCGGTAAGCGCGACGCGGTTGCATTCGCCGAAGCGATCGAGAACGTCGGTGGCGAGCTTGCGGCAAGCGCGGAGACCGAGAGCCTCGCCGTCGGAGCGAGCTTTCTCGCGCGTGACGTCGATCTCATGGTCGAGCTGGTGGCGGACGCGGTTCTGCGGCCGCGGCTTGACCCTCAGGAGTTTTCCAAGGCACGCACGCTCGCGGTCCAGTCGATCGCCGCGGCGAAGGATGCCGATCCGCGACAGCTCATCGGGATCTATGGTGACGCGTGGCTCTTTCGCGGACACCCGTACGGCCGCCCCACGGAGGGCAGCGAGAAGTCGCTCGAGTCCATCTCGCTCGACGATCTGAAGAGCTACTACGCCGCGCAGTGCGGGGGCGACCGCCTCATCGTCACGGTGGTCGGCGACATCCGAGCGGCGGAGATGAAGCGGCGGTTGGAAGCGGCCTTCGGGGGGTGGGAAAGGTCGACTGTTGCAGCACCGGCCGCGACTGCGATGGCGCGAGTGCAGGGTCGTCGCGTGCTGCTCGTCGACAAGCCGGGCGCGACCCAGACCTATTTCTGGCTTGGCAACGTCGGTGCGGACCGGACGGATCCCGCCCGCGCAGCGCAGTCCGTGGCCAACACGATATTCGGCGGCCGGTTTACCTCGATGCTCAACACCGAGCTTCGGATCAAGAGCGGGCTGAGCTATGGCGCAAGCTCCGGCTTCGCGCGGCTAACCGAGCCGGGCGCCTTTCAGATCACCTCCTACACCCAGACCGAGAAAACCTCCGAAGCGATGGACCTCGCGTTCGCGACGCTCGATCGGCTGCATTCGGAGGGCCTCGACGCCGACGCGATAGCCTCGGCGAAGAGCTATCTGCTGGGGCAGTTTCCGACTTCGATCGAGACCAACGGCCAGATCGCGAACCGGCTCGCCGACATGGTGTTCTTCGGTCTCGATCGCAGCGATGTCGACGAATACGCGGCGCGCGTCCGAGCCGTCGATGCCGCCGCAATTGCTGCGACGATCGAGCGTGACTTCCCGAAATCCGGCGACCTCGCGATGGTCGTGATCGGCGACGGTTCCGAGATCCGCGAAGCCGCCCGGAAGTATGGGCCCGTGACGGAAATGAAGATCACCGATCCGACCTTTGCGCCGCCGGCCCCGAATTGACCGCTGAGCAAACCGCGCTGATCGCCGGAGCGACCGGTCTCGTCGGTGGCGAATGCCTGCGACGGCTCCTGGCGCATCCGGCGTGGGCGACGGTGATTGCGCTGGTGCGCCGTGACATCGACAGCAAGCCGGCCTCTCCGAAGCTGCGGCAGGTGTTGACGGACTTCACGACGCTCGATCGCGAGCGCGAGCGGCTCGTCGCGGATCACGTCTTCTGCGCGCTCGGCACCACCATGCGCAAGGCGGGTTCGCGGGCCGCATTTCGCGAGGTCGATCTCGAGTACCCGTTGCGGCTCGCCCAGCTGACACGCGCCCGCGGCGCAAGACATTTCTCACTCGTGAGCGCCGTGGGCGCGGACCGGCACTCGCCGTTTCATTACTCGCGCGTCAAGGGAGAGCTCGAGGACGAGCTGATCCGGATGGGTTGGCCGAGCCTCGCGATCTTCCGTCCATCGGTGATCGAGGGGGAGCGTGGCGAGTCACGTCCGCTCGAGCGGCTGTCGGGCCGCCTGCTGCGGCTCGCGCCGCCGGCCTGGCGGCCCGTGACCGCCGCAGACATCGCCTCGGCGATGGTGACAGTGGCGCTCGAGTCGCCGCCAGGCATCGTGATCGTGGAGTCGCGCAGCATTCCGGAGCGAGCCCGCGGCGCGTCGAGCGGCGCCCCCTAGATGCGGCCAGCGAACAACTCCCGCGACCCGATCCCCAGCCCCTTGATCCATTTCATTGCTTGCGGAATCCGCACGTCGATCGTCTTGAACCGGTCGTCGGTCATTAGATAGATGGAACCGGACTTGGGGTCCGGCGCTCCCGGCACGAAAACCGCCGAGTGAGTCTCATCGATGCGCTCGACCAGCAATCCGACCTGCCAGCTGTCCTCGATCCGCGCCAGCACGACCTGCATGTGGGGTTGCCCGTCGTGCGTGCCCGCAACGTCCGCGCCGAGGGTGGAGATCATGCTGTACCCAGGAAGGTTGGAGAGTATGGCCCGCTCCAGCCATCCGACGAACTGCTGCGCCACGGTGGTGCGAGCGAACAGCCCTGCAAGGAAGCACAGCAGGACGACGGTGACGATCGCGAGCAGGCGCGCAGAGTTGACTCCTCCGATGTCGTGCAGCTCGAGCTCCTGGGCGAGCGGCGCGACGACCTTGGTGGTCATGCCGTGGAGCTTGCCGAGCACGATGAGGATAAGGACGATGGGTATCAGGTAGAGCGCGCCACCAACGATGGTCATTTTCAGGAACGCAGTCAGGCTCTTCATCGGGTGTTCCTCGTCAGTTCGATTGTTGCAGACGGTCCCTGATCGCCGCGGCGCGCCTCTCGTCGCCGGTCTCGGCAAGAAACTGTGCGAGCGCTGCCAGGATGTCGGGATCGGCGGGTGCCGCAGTCAGGCCGCTCTCGAGCACGTTGATGGCCTCCCGCACGCGTCCACTCGAGTGCAGCGCTATGGCATAGACATACGCAAAACGTGCGTTTTCGGGTGCGGCCCGTGACGCGCCCGCGAGCTCGACCAGGGCGTCCGCGACGCGCTGCTGCCGCACCAGCGACAACCCTAGCGCATGGCGAAGGTCGGCGTTACCTGGTGACACTTCGAGAGCTGCGCGGAGCGTCGCTTCCGCTTCGACCTCGTTGCCCTGCATGCGCTGCAGATCGGCAAGATTGACCCAGGCCGGCACGAAGGTCTCGTCCAGCGACAGCGTTGACCGGTATTCGGCTTCCGCGGCGGCGGCGGCGCCGCGCTCCGCCATGAAGTTTCCCAGATTGGTGCGGCTCTCCGGCCGGTCTGCATTGAAGTGTTCGGCGGCCACGTACTCAGCCGCCGCGCGCTCGAACGAAGGTGCATGATCACCCAGGGCGTCCGCCGCGAGCGGCGCCAGGAGGTTCGCTGCCGCCAGCCGCACCATGCGGACCGGATCGTCGAGAAGCGGCAGCGCGGCGCGGCGCTCGAGAGGGGGCAGGCGCTCCAGTACGGCGAGTGCCGCAGCACGCACCAGCGGACTCGGATCGGTGAGCGCATCCCGGGCAGTAACGATGGCCGTGCGGTCGGCGTGACGCGCAAGTCGCTGCAGCGCCGAAGCACGCGCAATTGCGGATTGCGTTGAATCGCCTATCATCGCACCGAGCGCGCGTATCCCTCCCGGGTCTCCGCGGTCAGCAGCCGTAAATGCCTCGCCGAACGTCTGGTAACCCAGCCGCGCCTTGGGGTGCGCACGGCGGACCGCTGCGGCCGCCCATTCGGCGGACCTGTCCTGATGACATTGGTTGCATGCGTTCGGTACGCCGATCGACACGCTCAGGTCAGGCCTCGGAATCCTGAAACTGTGATCGTGGCGCGGATCCACGACCATGTAGGTGGTTGTCGGCATGTGACAGGCGACGCACTGACTGCCGGGCGAGTCAACAGGGTGCAGGTGGTGACTGGTTGCCTGGTATTTCGCAGGCTGGTGGCATTGATCGCAAACGGCATTTCCCGGCGCGCGAAGCCGGGCAGCGTGCGGTTCGTGGCAATCGCCGCAGGCGACGCCGGCCGCATGCATGCGACTCGACAGGAACGAACCCCAGTCGTAGACCTCCTCGCGCTGCTGGCCGTCAGGATGGTAGAGGCTGGATTCGATCAACGCCGGTCGATAATGATCCAGGAACAGTTCGCCTGCGCGGTAGCCGTTCGAGAACTGACCGCGACGCGAGTGACATTGCGCGCAGACGTCGAGTTCGCGGGTCGTGGTCCGGACCGGAGTGCGACGCGGGTTCCCCGTGGCCGGATCGATGGTCCATGCCGCGCCACGACGTTCGTCGAGCGCCACGGTCAGTCCCTCGGAGCCGCGGCCGAGGGCGGCGAGGCGCGCGTGCTCCGATCCGGGGCCGTGGCAAGCCTCGCAACCGACGCTGATCTCGCTCCAGCTCGTGGCATAGGTGTCGGTAGACGCGTCGTAGTTTTTCTGCAGATTCGTCGAATGGCAATCGGCGCACATGAAGTTCCAGTTCTGCTGTCGGCGGGTCCAGTGCAGTTCGTCGCGACGCTCGATCCGCTCGCCTGGATAGAGATGGAACCATCGCTGCCCGCCAGCCTCGCGCGGGCGCGCATCCCAGGCAATCGAGAGCGCCTGCAGGCGACCACCGGGCAACTCGAGCAGATATTGCTGCAGCGGGTATATGCCGAAGGTGTGCTTCACCTTGTAGTCGACGAGACGGCCGTCGGGCCCGTCCGTGCGCACCATGAACGCCGCGTCCCTGCGGAAGAACTCCGAAGTGACGCCCATGTGTGGGAACTTCACGCCGGAGAAGTCGCCGAGCACCGATTCCTCCGTGGCGGCCTGCATGGCGAGCGCATGCTGCGACCCCTGCCAGGGCCGGTACTGATCGGCGTGGCAGTCGGCGCAGGCGGCCGAGCCGACGAAGGCTGCGTCCGCCGTGGGGATGGTTGTAGTCAGCCCGGCATCGATTTCAGGCGACGCGGCCTGCCTGTGCGACCAGACAAGAAGGCTCGCCACCGCAAGCGCTCCGATGACCGCGATCGCGGCGAACGCCCAGGTCCGTCGTGCACCGAACCGCGTCGGCTCGGCGTCACGCGACCTACCGGCGGGAGGGCGGGGCTTGCGGGTCCGCTTCTTTCGTCCCATCGATCGCCTGAGGCCTACGGCACCTCAGCGCCGAGCGGGCCAGCGAGTCACTCCGTCGTGCGATCGACCATGAGCTCGATGGCTTTCGTGTACGTGATGTCGACTTGATCGCCGACCTTCAGACGACAGTGTCACCGACCTTCAGCATGTCGAGGTTCTGGACCGCGGGTTGAGCTGCAAGCTCGTCGTCTCGTCCGAATGTCCCGGTGACTAGAACGAAACGTTGTAGAAGAGCTGCGGCCCGTCGTACACCCATTCGAACTTGCCCTGGAAGTCGTTGTCGTCGAGGTCGACGTCGACGTCGAACCGGTTATACCCAAGGCCGATCCCGACCCATTTACTGGGCTGCCACAGCACCCCGATTCGCGTGTCGAGAATGCTGCCGTCGTAGACGTCGTACTGCAACGCGAAGTACTGCACGGCGCCGTCGAGCCAGAAATTGCGATGAATCCGCCACAGGCCTCGGACGCCCACGACGGGCAGCGGTGCATTGAGTTTGGCTGAATCGCTGGCCTCTCGGGTTCCGGATGCGCCGTTCACCGTCGCGGACAGCTCGGCCTTGTACTGCGTCCAATGGATGCCAGCCGTGCCTGTGAGTTCCAGGGTCTCGCGCTTCAGGAATGCGTATTCGTATGCCACTTCGTAGATGCTGAACCGCGTTTTGGCGGTGGCCTCCGCGGACACGGGGAACACCTCGTCGCCCCACTCGATCTCCCGATCGAGGGTCTCAGTTCTGCTGCGCGAGAAATCGAACCACATGGCGCGCAGCTTGTGCCGGTCCCCAAAGCGCCAGGCGCCATCGAGGCGGAAGCGGCTGGCGTCGCCCCCGCCGACGACGCGGTCCCAGTCCACGGTGGTGCCGGTGTCCTCGTTGGTGGCATCGAGGCGTATCGTCGTGTCCGCACTGACGATGTAGGTCCCGAGGCTGACCTGGAACGCGTCCTCGAGCAGGTTCGGCCCTTTGCTCGAGCCGCTCATCATCACCTCCTGCCCCGCGGCCGGAGCGCTCATCGCGAGCGAGGTCAAAAGGAGCGCGGGTAGCCAGCGAGCCAGATGGCATCGGCCAGAGGAGCTTCGCGAAGGATTCGACCGACTCATGGGAGCGTCCACCGAGGGTTTTTCTTTAGGAAACGATGGCCGGATGGTATCGCGAAAAGTATTACCGTGCACTGACCTCTGATCCCGGCGCGCCGGAGGAAAGCTCGAAACCTGCCAGGCTCCGCGTCGGCGATGGAGATTTCAAAGAGATCCCACCGTGACTGTAGCTGACGTGCCGGTAGAGTCTGTACGCCATCGTACGGAGCGCGTAACGGGAATTTCGGCCTCCCCCGAACCCCTCATCGGAGAAGGACCTTGGGCCAGAGACGCTGAAGGAGTTCCGCGTCATGGAGCGCTACAACCCGGACCCGACGTGGAAGCCGGTTGGCGGAGTCCTGACGCCCCTTGATTCGCACGCAGCGATTCACTGCTCCGTGAGTTGCACCCGGGGGATGTCGTTGGTGGCCGAAGTTGCGGGGCGGCGCTGTGGCATAGTTCGGCGCGCTCTATAGAGGGAC
>DATJKD010000044.1:0-11247 GCA_035491795.1 Steroidobacteraceae bacterium
AATTCGCCATCGGCAACGATCTCGGGCGGACCGTAGCGCTCGATCGCAGCGACGATTCCGTGCAGCACGCGGTTCTGACAGCCGTTGAAAAAAAGCAGGCGCTCGAGCGAGCGCCGGTGTTCGTGGCGGACCCGTGACTCGAACGCTATGGATTCACCCATGCATCGCCTTTGCCTGCCGGCCGCCAGCCAGGAAATTCGCGCGATGATGCTCGCGGCCCCCCCTTATGTCGAGAGTGTTGCGGGCGCTAGAATTGCCGCGTCGCAACAGCCGCCACGCCCCAGTAGTCGGCGGGCCGTTGAATTGCTTGAGGTTTCCTGCGGATCGGCGGCCCTGTCGCCCGGACCTGAATTGCAGACCCAGACACATCCCTACGATTCCGCATCGGCGCCGGTGCATCGCGGTTCAAAAAAAGCGATCGACGTCGTCCTGCTGTCGGCCGACGATCAGATTTTCGAGACGACTCGCAATGCGATCGGCGAAGAGCATCGGCTGTGGCGGGCGTACACGGCCGAGGAGGCGATCGACAAGCTCGTGGCCGGCCGCTGCGGCGTGCTGGTGATCGACCTCGGCACCTCTGCACTCGAGCCGGTCGGTCTCGTACGCCAGGTCACCCAGCAGTTCCCTGACCTGGTGGTGGTTGCAACCGGTCGGCAGACCGACGCGCCGCTGCTCGGAAGCACGATCAGCGAAGGACTCGTGTACCGGTTCATGCACAAGCCGCTGTCGCCGAACCGCGCAGGCATGTTCCTGGACCACGCGATACGCTGCCATGACGAGCGCAGCAAGCAGCCGAGCATCGTGCAGGTGTTGCTGCCGACCGTGACCCAGCTTCCGCCGCGGATCGAGCGACGCTACTGGTATGGCGCGGCGGCCGGCGTTCTCGCCTTGGTCGTGGGACTGGTCGTGTACCTGGTCCAACGCGAGCCCGTCGAAGCCCCGGTCGGTGAGACGCGTCCCCAGGGGACGGGGATACCGCCCGAGATCCTGCTCCCTCGCGCCGATGCCGCCCTCGAGGCAGGCCGGCTCGAGGCACCCGCGGACGACAACGCGCTCGACCTGTACAGGGAGGTGCTGCTCGCGCAGCCGAACAGCGCGGCGGCGCACGCAGGTCTCGAGCGCGCGACCGGACTCGTTCTCGCTCAGGCGCACTCGGAGTCGGTCGCGGGCCGCGCTGACGAGGCGCGCCGACTGGTACGGCGCGTCCTGACCGTCGACCCCGCGAACCCACTCGCGCTCGCGATGCAGGCGCGGTTCGAGACGCCGCCGCCGATCAATGCGGACGCAACGGAGGAAGCGGGCGAGAGCTTCATGTCGTTGCTGCGGCGCGAATTTTCGCCGCGGCGCCGCAGCACGACGCCGGCCCCAGCGCCGACACCGCGCGCCGCGACGCAGCCACCGCCACCAATCGTTGCGGATACGCGTCAGGCGTCGGCACCGGTCGGCGCTTCACCCGGCGCCGCTCCTCTGCTCCCGGCGCCCGACGAGGCGGCGGCTCCTGGACAGGCGGAGACGGCCACGTTGGCGGACGCGACCCCTGCGGTCGCCGCGACCTCCTCGGCGGCATCGCCGCCGCCGACCGCTCCTGCCGCCAACCCCGCCGGCAGCGGTCCCTCGCTGGTGCCCCTTCGCGAGTTCTCCCGGGTGTCGACCAGCCAGCCGGCGTACCCGGACGACGCGCGCCGGAAAGGTACGGAGGGGTGGGTGCGTCTGGAGTTCACCGTGAACGAGCGTGGCCAGGTACGGGACATCGTCGTCGTCGGCGCCGAACCGAGCGGCGTTTTCGAAGATGCCGCGTCGGCGGCGCTCGCACGCTGGCGGTTCCGCCCACCGGTAGCGGCCGACGGAAGACCGGTGCCGCTGCGCACCTCGGTGCAGTTGCGGTTCCAGCTCCAGGACTGACGGATCAATCGCGCGTCGCCGGGTTCGTTCCCCTACCGCGGGCCGTGTGCTCCCGACCGAGACGCATCGCGACCAGCGCCCATACCGCCGCGAGCCCCACTCCGCACCAGGCGATACCCGACAGGCCGAGGTCGAACGCACCCTTGACCAGGGTGTGCGCCGACGCGGAGGTCGCGTCGCCGCCTCGATAGACGAAGGTGTCGATGAGGCTCTTCGCCTTGTATTTCTCCTCGCGCGTCACGACGGTGTACAGCGTGTCGCGCGATGGCCGCGTGATCGAGTACTCGCCGATGCGGCGGATCATCAGCACGCCGATCAGGACCGCGAAGGTCGGGAAGAGCGCGAGTATCCCGAAGCCGAGCAGCATCAGCAGCGGGATCGATACGATCAGCGCGCGGAAGCCGAACCAGCGGTACAACCGGCCAAACAGAAACAGCTGGATCACGAGCGAGCCCGCCTGCACCCAGAAGTCGATGCGGCTGAAGAATGCGGTCTGGGCGTCGCGGTCGGTGAAAACCTGCGCGACGAGCGCCTGCTGCTCGAGATACAGGAAGGTCGAGATCCAGGTGAGCAGGAACACGAAGAGCGCGATCAGCGCGAGATAGGGGGAGCGCAGCAGCTGCACGAAGGCGGCAAGCGAATGGCCGCCGAGTTTCGCGTCGGGGTCGACTCCGGTTGCGCCGGGCATCGCCGCCGCGATCCGACGCTGCCAGCGCAGCACGCCAACCATGAGCAGCAGCGAGAGCGAGAGTAGTCCCGCCGAGATCGGCAGCAGGTTGATGGTACCCAGCCGCTCGGCCAGGAGCTGAACGAGAAACGGGCCCGCGAGCCCGCCGAGGCTGATCCCCGCCGCAATGAAGCCGAACAGCCGGCCCGCCTGTTCGCGGCTGAACACATCCGCCATCAGGCTCCAGAACACAGCGACGACGAACAGGTTGAACACCGACAGCCAGACGAAATAGACGCGCGCGATCCAGGTGTGGTCGGCCTGCGCGTTGAACCACGCGTAGAACCCAAGGATGTTGAGCACGAAAAACAGGTACACCCACGGCAGGAACGCGGAGCGGCGGAAGCGCGAGGTGAGCCACCCGTAAAGCGGCTGTACAGCCAGCATCACGACGAAGGTGCCCCAGAAGAGCGCCGGCAATGTCGAAACGCCCGAGGTGATGCCCATGGTCTCGCGGATCGGACGGAGCACCGAGTACGCGGAAAACATGAAAAACACGCTGGTCGTCGCAAGCAGTACGCCGGCAAGCTCCGCGGGACGTGCGTTGATCGCGGCCGCGAGCCAGCGTGCAGCGCCCGATTGCCCGGGCGTCTCGACGCTACCCTCCGGATCAACCGCGGACATCGGCGGGACTCCCGAGATCGTGACGGTCCGTGCGCTCGCGATGCCGGCGGTCGCCGTAGGTGCTTTCCATCAATGCAATATCCACTGCTACCCCCGGATCGGATTGCGGATCGCGCAGGACCGGCGAGTCATACTGCCCGACGTCGCCGCTGAACACGACCGACACGCAGAATATGGCAGGCCCCGGCGACCTCGCCGGCCACTCCGAAGAACGTGAGCCGTATGGAGACGCTCCCTTTTTTTCCGGCACATCACGCTGCCGGCGGGAAGGAGCGTCCTCTTCAGGATGGAGAAAGGGAAGCGTTCCCTACGCGATGCGCTGGCCGGCCTGCTCGCCGAGCGCTCCGTCCTCGCGCTCGCGCAGCAGCTTGGTGCAGGCCTTCACGACCCGCGCATCGTAACGGCGGCCCGCCTGCGCCTGCAGCTCTTCGATGCACGCCGTGAGCGAGAGCGCCGCGCGCTGCGGACGCTGCGACATCATCGCCTCGACCGCGTCGGCGACAGCGACGATCCGCGCCTCGAGGAGGATGTCGTCGCCGCGCAGGCCGCGTGGATAGCCGGACCCGTCCATACGCTCGTGGTGCTGGCGGACGGCTTCTGCCACCGGCCACGGAAACTCGATGCGCTGCAGCGATTCGAACCCGCGATCAGGGTGGGTCTTGACCAGCTCGAACTCGGCGGGCGAGAGCTGCCCGGGCCGCCAGAGGATCTCACGCGGTATCTGCAGCATGCCTACGTCGATGAGCTGCCCCATCACCCTCAAGCCCCGGACCGTGTGGCCCGGCAGTCCCATCGCCGCGCCAATGCTTCCAGCGAGCTCCGCGACCCGGCGCGCGCGCCCGGTCTTGCACCCATCCTGAGCCTCGGAGAGCGTGGCGAGCGACTCGATCGCCCCCAGCATCACACGCTCCATGTGGTCCATCGCGCTCACGACCTCGGTGTCGGAACGACGGCGGCGGAGCACCTTCCAGAGGCCTTCGCTCACGTTCAGTGCGTGGCGCTGATCGTCCTCATCATACGGTTCGCTTTTGTCTCCGAGCAGCACGACGCCGACGATGCGACTGCCGTCGACGATCGGCACAACGAGCTGGCGCATCAGCGTAGCCGGCAGACCGGCCTGGCGCAGCGTTCCCATGCCCTGGCGGCCCTCGCGGCGCACCGAGCGCAGCGACGTGGCGCACTCCTGCAGCGCGGAGCCATCGGGCAAGCCGCCTCGCCAGCGGGTTGGCACCGTTACCGTGTCGCCGCCGCCTCCCGCCGCCCGACGCGAGGCGAGCTCGAACTGCGCGCCCTCGGGCATGGCCAGGAACATGCTGGCGAGCTCGCTGCCAGTGAGCTGCTGCAGCAGCATCAGCGTCTCGTCGAAGATCTCGCTTTCGGTCAGCGAGTGCGCGCGCTGCGTCAGGTCGAGGGTGCCGGCGATGCGGCGCTGCTCGCGCTCCCCGCGCTCGACGGTGCGGCGACGGTTGGAGATGTCGCGGACCGTCACGACCCGGCGATCGGGCAGTTCGGCGAGCGGCGCCGTGGCGATCTCGACCTCGAGAGTCGAGCCGTCGCCGCGACGCCAGCGTGTCTCGCGCAGCATCAGACCGTCGCCGGAAATCGCGGCGCTGCGCATCGTGGCGTCGTTCTCGGAGCGCGGCTCGAACTGCGCGATCGTGGCACGCTCGATGTCGGCGGAGACCAGGCCCGTAAGAGAGCGAAACGCCGCGTTCGCCCAGGCAATGCGGCCCTCGGGATCGATCAGGCAGCACGCCGCCGCAGTGTGCTCGCCGGCCGCGGAGCGTACGGCAGACAACTCGTGTCGCCTGCGCATCTCGAATTCCGCCGTGATGTCGCGCGCGATCGTGAGCCAGCACGGCCGTCCGGCGTAGGAGACCGTTTCACGCCTGAGCTCGAGCCGGACCGGCGCGCCATTGGGACGCGGCAGCGTGACCTCGACGGCGGCCCCGCCACCGGCGACCGGATCGAATCCAGGCAACAGCTCGCGCAGGTTTCGCTTGCGGAGCAACGCCGGCGAGACGCCGAAGAGCGCGCCCGCCGAATCGCTCGCGGCGAGCAGCGCCAGCGTCTCCATGTCGCAGAGCCAGGTTGGCAGCGGCTGCGCGGCGAGCAGGCGCTCGGCGTCGTCCGCCGCGGCCTGCGCGCGCGTCCGCGCCGACTGCGCTTCGGCAAGACGGGTCTCGAGCAGGTTGACGCGCGCGAGCTCCCCGCGCGTTTCCTCCACCTGGCTGCGAGCCTTCGCTTCGGACTGCGCAAGCTCCCGTTGTTGCGATTCGAGGTCCGCGACGCGTGACTTGAGTTCCGCGACGCCCGTCAGATCGGCGGCCATGCGTTCGGAAGCCTCGCGGACGTGGCGCTCGGCGCCGGCGCGTGCCTCCTGAGTCTGCTTTTCGGCCGTCTCGCGCGCTTCGCGTTCCGCGCTACGGAGTCGCTCGTTGGCGGATTCGAGCTCGGCGAGCCTGCGCTCGAGATCCTGCAGGCGCCGACGATCCTGCTCGCGCTTCTCGAGCAGCTCGGGCACGAGCACCGGTAGCCGCATGGTGCCGGAGCCGGGCTGTTGGTCTTCGATCAGGTTGACCAGGTCCTCGATCCTGCTGCCGCGCGGCATGAAGCGCTCGGCGCCGACCTCGGCCGCGAACACCTCGTACTTCGGTCCTTCGACACGGAAGGAGTGCAGCACCACCGGAATGCGCTGCAGTACCGGATCCTCCTTGAGCCGACGGCAGAGCGCGAAGCCGTCGAGCTTCGGCAGCATGACATCGCTCAGGACCATGCTCGGGTTGTCGCGCCGAGCGAGGTCCAACGCCTCGACGCCGGTGCGCGCCCGCAGCACACGGTGCCCGCGCGTCGCGAGCAGCGTCTCGACGGCGGCCAGATCCTGCTCGCGCTCGTAGGCCACCAGCACGGTCTTCATCGCTGTAAACCCCCGGCCAGCCGCGCGCTGCGGCCGCCGCTCACGTTTCCGGGCGCCATTCTCAAGGGTGCTCTTCTGCCTCGCAGTATGCTCCGCGGGAGTGTCCGGCCAAAGGGTGGTACGGACACGGGATGCAATTCACAGTTCGCGCGCCCGGTCGGTCATAAGGTGCCCCGGAGGCGGGAACACCGCTGATCTGCGGGCTGCTCGACGGAGGCCCTCGACGCGCACGATCGCCCGTGCCTGATGCGGCCCAGGCCTGCTGCCGCTATCGTATGCGCGGGTCGAAGGCTAAGGGCCGTCCCGGATCATGGGCGGACCGCGCAGCACCGGGAGTGTCGATGACGAAGCAGCATCCAGCCGGAGACGCGGCGGCGATTCCGTTCGACCCCGGACCGCGGGCAAGCATTGCGGTTGCCGGAACGGCGCAGCGTTTTCCGGTGCGGCGGATCTACTGCGTCGGACAGAACTATCGCTCGCACGCGCTCGAAATGGGCGCCAATCCGGATCGCGAGCCGCCGTTCTTCTTCATGAAGCCATCCGACGCGGTACGCGACGACGGGGCGATCATCGCCTACCCCCCAGCCACGCGGGATCTGCATCACGAGGTCGAGCTGATCGTGGCCATCGGGCGCGCGGGGGCCGGGATCGCCGCCGGAACGGCGCTCAAGCACGTGTTCGGCTATGCAGTCGGGCTCGACCTCACGCGGCGCGACCTGCAGGCCGCCGCGCGCCGCATCGGACGCCCCTGGGAGACCAGCAAGGCGTTCGATGGCTCTGCGCCGGTCGGGGCGCTGCTTCCGGCGATCGGGAGCGCGTTGCCGGAGCAGAGCGCGATCCGCATGCGAGTGCAGGGTGAGGTCCGCCAGGAGGCCACGCTCGCGCAACTCATCTGGCCGGTACCGGAGATCCTCGCGCAACTCTCGACGCTGTTTGAGCTCATGCCGGGCGACCTCGTCTTCACAGGCACGCCCGCGGGCGTGGGGCCGCTCGCCGTCGGTGACCTGGTCGAGGCGCACATCGACGGGCTCCCGGAGTTGTCGATTCGGATCGGACCACCGGCCACAGGGACCGCGGCGGCGTGACCCGGCGACCGCCGGTTCCGGCCCATGAGTGACCCCCTGCTGCTCGGAGCGGCGGCATTCGCGACCGGGCTGGTGGGCGGTTTCATTTCCGGCCTGTTCGGCGTGGGCGGCGGGATCGTGATCGTCCCCGTGCTCGATACGGCGCTCGGCAGCCTCGGTGTCGACTCTACGGTGCGCATGCAGGTCGCAGTCGCAACCTCGCTCGCCACTATCGTCCCGACCTCCATCGCCTCGGCGCGCGCTCACCATCGCCGTGGTGCCGTCGATCTCGAGCTTGCGCGGCACTGGGCGCCGGCGCTGATCGTGGGCGCCGCTGCGGGGAGCTGGCTTGCCAGCGGTGCGCTCGCGGGTGTGCTGCCGGCGCTCTTCGGGACGGTCGCGGCAATCATGGCGGTGAAGATGCTGCTGCCGATGGAGACTCGGGTGCTGGCGCCGGCCGTGCCGACCGGACCGCTCGTGCAGGCGATCCCGCTCACGATCGGCACCGTCTCGAGCATGATGGGGATCGGCGGCGGCACATTGTCCGTGCCCGCCCTTACCCTGATGAACCAGCCGGTGCATCGGGCGGTGGGTACCGCGAATCTGTTTGGTCTCGCGATCGCACTGCCTGGCACCATGGGCTATCTGCTTGCGCAACCAGACGCGCCGGTCCCCCCAGGCAGCATTGGCCTTGTCAGTATTCCCGCCCTGCTCCTCATCGCGCCGGTGTCGGTACTTGCGGCGCCCTGGGGCGCGCGGCTCGCGCACCGCCTCGACCGCCGGCGCCTCGCCGCGTTCTTCGGCGCTTTTCTACTCGTGGTCGCGGCGAGGATGATCTACCGCAACTTCTCCTGATGCGTCTCGCCAGCCGGGTCAGCCGCCGGCGAGCAGCTTCGTGCATTGGCGCAGCATCACATTCGCCCGCGCGCCGCTCCTGTAGCAGTATAGGCACGACCACCCGCGACGCGCGCTGGTCACCGAGGTCATGACGATGCAAGCCCGCTGCCTTACCGCCGCCGCCCTCCTGGTTCTTGCCGCCGCCTGCGCCACGACATGGACCGTGGACAAGTACGAGGCGCCCGAGGCAGGCTTCGCCAATCGCCGTACCTACGCCTGGAAGGGTGGCGAGATCGGCCTGCCCAACGACGTAGATCCGGCGCTGCTTGCGCGCGCCGACCAGGCCGTGCGCGTAGCGGTCGAGGGCGAACTGGCACGTAAGGGCTACACGCCGACCGAGGTCGGCAGCGCAGACATGCTGGTGAGCTATCAGGTAGCCGGGCAACGCCGCTTCGTTATCTCGAACGACAGGCCGGTCGGTGCCTCCGCGGCCACAGAAGCGATGACCCCCGGAAGTACTCCGGCGCCGCCGTCGTCGTCTCAACTGCCGCGCGAGCAGACTGTGCGCGACGGCACGGTGCTCGTCTTCATCGATGATCCAGCCACGAAGCGCCTGATCTGGCGCGGACTCATCAACGCCGAAACGCGTGTCGCGACGAACGAAGGGGCGATCGAGCAAGCTGCCGGCATGGCCCGCCAGATTGCGAGCGAGCTCCCGCCGCGCGGACCCTGACAATTCATGCCGACCAGATGTCGGCTCGGCCTGGCGTTGGGGCGCTCCCGCCCGGTTCAGGTGTAGTTGGGTTCGTTGCCGGGCTTCCACTTGATGTTGCAGCCGATGCTGGGCGTTTGCTGCGCACGGGGCGGCCGGCCCTCGAGCACGGCTGTCGTTGCGGCGCGCAGGTCCGCGCCGGTCACAGCTTGCCCGTTTCCGGGCCGGCTGCTGTCGAACTGGCCGCGGTACACGAGCCGGCGGTCCGCGTCGAAGAGGTAAAAGTCGGGTGTGCACGCCGCGCGGTAACCCTTCGCGACGGCCTGTGTCTCATCGAGGAGATAGGGAAAGTCGTAACCCAACTCGGCGGCCTCGGCACGCATGCCGTCGGGACCGTCGTGCGGGTATGCCGCGAGGTCGTTCGAGTTGATCGCCACCACGGCGAGACCCCGCGCCCGATACTCGCGCGCATAACGCGCAAACTCGCCGCGGATGTGTCGCACGAACGGGCAATGACCGCAGATGAAGACGACCAGCAGTGCGCTGCGGTCACGAAAGTCCGCAAGCGCATGCATCTGCCCCGCGAAGTCGGGCAACCTGAAGTCCGGCGCCTCCGTCCCGAGCGGGAGCATCGTCGATGGCGTGCGCGCCATGTAGCTCAGCGCCGCATGATCAGCATGACGCCCACAATGAGTAGCCGGTTCATGTGGTCGCAGCCGCTGGCCGGTCGCGCCGCGTCCACACCTGCCAGACCAGCGCGCCAATGCCTGCGGACAGCGCCGCCAGCCCGATCAGCGGACCGGCGTAGGGAACCTTCTGCAGCAACCAAAGCGCAAGCAGTGCCACGAGCAGCGCGAGGATCCGCGCACCCAGGCTGACGGGCTGCCCGCGACGCACGAGCTCGAGCAGCTTCTGTCCGACGAACAGCGCCGCCGTCACCCAGCCGAGGAACATGAGCAGCAGGTAAGCCGGCACCAGCAGCAGGGCGAGAGGAATACCGATGATCGTGATCAGGAGCACGACGAACAGAAACGGCACGCAGACGAGCACGGCCAGACCGAGACCCAGGCTGACCCACGGATCGCGGCCGATCAGCGTCGCCGCCTGCGTCGAGAAGGCCGGGAAGATCGCGGTGAAGAGCGCTGCCACTGCAAACACGCCGACGAACCAGACCAGGGAGCCAACCGCGCGACCGGCGTCGACGACCACGTGAGTATCGCGATCCGCCCATCGATGCGCGGACATCTCGTGGAACTCGACGCCGCCCGCGATGCTCGCGCCTTCGGGCACGACGGGCGCATCCGGACCGCGGTAGACGAGCTTGCCGTCGATGCGCGTCCCGGGGCCGATATGCAACTCCCCCGAGCGCACGATGGCGTCGCCGCCGACAACACCGTTCAGCCGAACGTCGCCGCCGGTGACCTGCAGATATTCGGTCACGGAGCCATCGAATTCGACCCGCCCCCCGGTGACAGAGGCGCCGCCCTCGATCATCGTCGCCGGGCCGATCTCGACCTCGCCACCGGCGACACGTGCGTTGCCGGCGACGATCGCATCCACGCTCACGTTGCCGCCCGCGGCGTACAGATCGTCGCCCACGCTGCCGCCAACCGAGACCTCGCCCCCGGCCACCACCAGGTCGCCCTGGACTTCGCTTGCGATATCGACCTGCCCGCCGGCGAGAAGCGCATCGCCCTGGACCGCCTCCGTCAGGTTGATCATTCCACCGGCGCTGAATCGGTCGGAACCAAACTGCCCTGATACTGCCTCGTCGTCATGCACGCAGCCCGCGAGCCCGGCCGCTGCGACGGCGGACAGGATCATGATAAACGCGGGTTTCCTCATCGAGCTGCTCCCGGAGGGGTACGGGCCTGTCCGTGTGCGCCGCGGCGTGTCTCTGAACCGCTGGCAGGCAAGCGCGGAAGAAGTCTACGTCAAGCCGCCCGCCGCCGGAGCCACGCGGCTGCGTCCTGGCGCCCTTTCGGGCACGATACGTCGAATCTCCGCCTTCTCCAATCGCATGGCTTTTTTTGCCGAACTCAAGCGACGCCACGTGCTCCGGGTCGCGGCCCTGTATGCCGCGGTCGCCTGGCTGCTGATCCAGGTCACCGACGTGGTCTCCGAGCCGCTCGGGCTGGCGGGCTGGCTGCTGAAGGTGGTGATCTGGCTGACGGCGATCGGTTTCCCGGTGGCGCTCGTGATCGCATGGTCGTTCGAGCTCACGCCCCAGGGTCTGCTGCGCGATCCGAGCGCGCCGTGGACCTGGGGTTCCGGGACTTCGTCGACTGGGGGTTTGCGGGCATCGAGTGCGACCCGACATTTGACAGCGGATACTTGAGTCGATGGGACGCATCTTCGAGGTCAGGAAACACGCGATGTTCGCGCGCTGGAACCGCATGGCGAAGCAGTTCGCGCGGATCGGCAAGGACATCACGATCGCGGTCAAGAGCGGGGGCACGGACCC
>DATJKD010000045.1:0-15054 GCA_035491795.1 Steroidobacteraceae bacterium
ATTCTCCCGTGAATATGACTTGGTAAGCATTTGAATATATCGGCGTCGGCTCTGGCAGCCGGCACTTGCGTGAAAAACCCATGCGCGGCGCGCCAAGCTCCAATGCTAGTCGAGTTTCAGGCCAACTAGAAGAATATGTGCTACGACGGCCGGCATAGCCAGGTCCGCGCCCCGGGCGCCTGCTGTTCGAACGCTTGGGCACCTCACAGTGCCCCTTGCAGCGTCGAAGTCCGGCCGGGTGCCTCTCTGACGGAGGCGTAAGGACGTCGCCCGTGGGCGACAATCCAGTGCAGTGCAACGCGCGGTACGACAGGTACGCTTAGGGGCTGAGATGCGCAAATCGCATACCAAACGCGGCCTGTCGGGCACGTCTCATTGCGCCCGATGCCAAGACCGTCGCGTGGCAACGGGGCAGCCTCGTCCAGACATCCTTGGCTTCACGCCGTGTTACACCACGGCGCCGTGAAGGTCAGTTCATCGCAAAAATTACATCTGCTCTCGGCTCAGGACAGTAAGGGGTGCGGTCCCGTCCGGGTTTGCATACAGGCCCCATTTCTTGTGCTGAACGTAGAAGCTCACCCGGTCGCCCTTCTTCAGATCCGAAACTCGGGTGTCCTTTCCATCGACCTTGACGGTCGCGCCTTCCTTCAGGCCGAAGGTGACCTTAGAGAGAGGCTTGTCTTGCTTGTCCAGGAAGTGAACGACCGCCTGCTCCTTGTTCGCGCTCTCGACTTCCGCCGTGAACTTGGCGTATGGCTGATCGCCCTTCATCATTACGCCCTGGCAGGCGTTGGCTGCGTTCGGAAACTCCTTCAAGACTTCCTCGCCCCAGTTCACGTCGTCGCAACCATATTCCTTTGCGACGGTGAGTACCGGCATGACGAGCGCCACTATGCAGGCGGCCCTGATAAATCCCTTCATTTCCATTCTCCGGTGAGTGTGCTTGGTAAGACTGACTGTTTCGGCATCAGCTGGCAGCCGACGCCTGCGTGCAACGCGTGCGCGCGACGCAGCAAGACGTAATGCTAGTCGAGTTTGCCGCTAACTAGGAATATCTTCACCGGGGCTGTCTTGTAGCCGGCGGGGGATGACGCCGGCGCCGACAAATGGCCCCGCAGCCGCCCGCCAGGGTAAACCCGCACCCGCCCACGGTCCGCGCACAGCGGGAGGTCTGTCAGGATTGGTAGTGAGGGATGTGGTGGTGAGGGGCGGGATCGAACCGCCGACCTAGGGGTTATGAATCCCTCGCTCTAACCGACTGAGCTACCTCACCACTGTGTCTGTTCCCGGGCGGGCCTCGGGGGGCGACCCCCGGAAGGGGCCGGAATTCTAGGGCCTCAGACGTTGAACCGAAAGTGCATCACGTCGCCCTCGCGGACGACGTATTCCTTGCCTTCGAGCCGGAGCTTCCCGGCCTCTTTCGCGCCCAGCTCGCCCTCGAGCGCGACATAATCGTCATAGGCAATGACCTCGGCACGGATGAAGCCCTTCTCGAAGTCCGTGTGGATCTCGCCGGCGGCCTGAGGCGCGAGCGCACCCGAGTGCGCGGTCCACGCCCGCGCCTCCTTCGGTCCGGCCGTAAAGAACGTCAGCAGTCCGAGCAGCCGGTACGCTGCACGGATCACCCGGTTGAGACCGGGCTCCTCCAGCCCGAGCTCGGTGAGAAACGCCGCGCGGTCGCCTTCGTCGAGCAACGCGATCTCGGACTCGATCGCCGCGCACACCGGCACGACCTCGGCGCCTTCCGCGGCCGCGAGCCGACGCACCGCATCGAGATGCGGATTGTCGCGGAAGCCGTTCTCCGCGACGTTCGCGACGTACATCAGCGGCTTCATCGTGATGAGCGGCGTCTCCTTGAGCAGCGGTCGCTCCGCGACGTCGATCGTGAGCGAGCGCGCCGGCCGTCCCTGGTCGAGGTGCGCACGAATACGCTTCAGCAGCTCACGCAGCCGGATCGCGTCCTTGTCGCCGGCTTTCGAGACCTTCTCGGCGCGGGCGAGCGCGCGCTCGACGGTATCGAGATCCGCAAGCGCGAGCTCGGTGTTGATGATTTCGATGTCGCGCAGCGGGTCGATGCGGCCGGAGACGTGCACCACGTCGTCGTTTTCGAAGCAGCGCACGACGTGCGCAACGGCGTCGACCTCGCGGATGTGCGCCAGGAACTTGTTGCCGAGCCCCTCGCCCTTCGACGCGCCGGCGACCAGGCCGGCGATATCGACGAACTCGACGGTGGTCGCGATCACCTTCTCGGATTTCGCAATGTCCGCCAGCCGGATCAGCCGCGGATCCGGCACGGGCACCACGCCGATGTTCGGATCGATGGTGCAGAACGGATAGTTCGCCGCGGCCGCGTTCTGCGCCTGTGTGAGCGCATTGAAGAGAGTCGATTTCCCGACGTTCGGCAGCCCGACGATCCCGCACTTGATACCCATGGTCCCTCGCGGTCCGTTCAGGCGTCCGGTGCTGACGAGACGGCGCCGTTGCGGCCGTTGTCGTTACCGTTGCCGTTGCCCCCGTTGTCGCCGGGCGTCCGGCTGTGCAGCCGATGCATGGCCTTCTCCGCACCCTCGGTGAGAAAGGTCGTCAGCGCATCGACCGCCGCCGGCATGGTTCCTACGATCGCCTGCTCCTCGTCCGGCGTGGCGCGCTGCAGCACGTAGTCAATCACCATCGAGCGATCGCCGGGATGACCGATGCCCAGCCGCAGTCGCCAGAAGTCCGGACCGCAGTGCGTGATCACGTCCCGCATACCGTTGTGTCCGCCGGGTCCGCCCGCGAGCTTGAGCCGCGCAACGCCAATGGGCAGATCAAGCTCGTCGTGCACCACCAGCAGCTCCGCCACCGGGGCCTTCAGGTAGTCAACCAGCGCGCGCACGGCGATTCCGCTGCGGTTCATGTAGGTCTGCGGCTTGAGCAGCACGAGATCGTGGCCCTCGATCGTTACGCGGCAGATCTCGCCGTGGTAGCGCGAATGCGCGCGGAACTGCGCGCCATGGGCGCGCGCGAGCGCATCCACGAACCAGAAACCCGCGTTGTGACGGGTAAGCCGGTGTTCCGGGCCCGGATTGCCGAGCCCCGCGATGATCTGAAGCGCCGTGCCTGCCATGTCGACTCCGAAAAAGACCGGGCCGCCCGCGTGGGCGGCCCGATGCCACCGGTCCCAGGAGGCCGGCTACTTCTTCGCGTCCTTGCCGCCCTTTGCCTCCGCCGGCTTCGCAGCCTTGGCATCCGCCGCGGGCTTCGCGCCCTTGGCATCGGCTGGGGCCGCGGCCGGCGCACCCGCCGGGGGCGCCCCGGCAACCGGCACCGCCGCAGCGGCGGCCGCGGCTTCCTCGGTCGGCTGGTCGACCTCCTCGGCACGCGCGTGATGTACCGAGACGATCGGCGAATCGCGGCCGTGTGAGAGCTCCGGGATCTCCACGCCCGCCGGCAACTTCAAGTCCGACAGGTGCAGCAGGTCGTTGATGTTCATCGCCGACACGTCCACCTCCAGGAACTCCGGCAGGTCCTTCGGCAGACAGCTCACCTCGACCTCGTTGCGCAGGTGTGACACGACGCCGCCCGCCTTGACGCCCGGCGCCGCGCCGTCGCCCTTGAAGTGCAGCGGAATCGCGATGCGGATGGCCTCGTTCTCGAGCACCCGCTGCAGGTCGACGTGCAGCACGGCGTTGCGCGCCGGATGGCGCTGCACGTCCTTGAGCACCGCGGCCTGGCTGACGTCACCGACCTTGAGGTTGATGATGGTCGAGTAAAAGCGCTCGTTCTGGAGCATCAGCAGCAGCCTGGTGTGGTCGAGCGCGAGCGCACGCGGCTCGCGGTGGCCTCCGTAGAGGATGGCTGGCACCTTGTTCGCACGACGCAGGCGGCGGCTCGCACCCTTGCCCTCGGCGTCACGGAACTCGGCATTGAGTTCGAATGCGGTCTTCATGATCAGTTCTCCAGTCGTCTTGGTTTCGGAGCCCGCCCCGCGACCAGGGTCGAGGCTCCACGTTCGGGCAGCCGGGCCTCGCGACCCGCCTGCCCTCAATCGATGTAGAGCGAGCTCACGCTCTCCTCGTCGCGGATGCGGCGCATGGTCTCCGCCAGCAGCCCCGCAACGGACAGCTGCCGGATCTTGCGGCACGCGCGCGCCTCTTCGCGCAGCGGAATCGTGTCCGTCACCACCAGCTGGTCGAGCACCGAATCCTCGATCCGCTCGACCGCTGGACCCGACAGCACGGGATGCGTGATGTAGGCCACCACGCTCTTCGCGCCAACGTCCTTGAGCGCGCTCGCCGCATGGCAGAGCGTGCCAGCCGTGTCGACGAGGTCGTCGACCAGCACGCAGGTCTTGCCTTCCACTTCGCCGATGATGTTCATCACCTGCGATTCGTTCGCCCGCGGCCGGCGCTTGTCGATGATCGCGAGGTCCGCGTCATCGAGCCGCTTCGCGATCGCGCGCGCCCGCACCACGCCGCCGACGTCCGGCGCGACGACCAGCAGGTCGTCGTACTTCTGCTTCCACACCTCGCCCAGCAGCACCGGTGAGGCGTAGACGTTGTCCACGGGGATGTCGAAGAACCCCTGGATCTGGTCCGCGTGCAGATCGACCGTCAGCAGACGGTGCACTCCCGCGCTCGCCATCATGTTGGCCACCAGCTTGGCCGTGATCGGCACTCGCGTCGCACGCGGGCGCCGATCCTGACGCGCATAACCGAAGTACGGCATAACGGCGGTGATCCGACCTGCTGATGCGCGACGGCAAGCGTCCACCATCACCAGCAGCTCCATCAGGTTGTCGTTCGCCGGAGGGCACGTGGGCTGCACCACGAACACGTCGCGCCCGCGCACGTTCTCCATCAACTCGACGGTCACCTCACCGTCGCTGAACCGCCCGACGCTCGCGCGTCCGAGGGGCATCTGGAGATGCTTCGCGATGTCGTGAGCGAGCTGCGGATTCGCATTGCCCGTGAATACCGCAACCGTCGCCGCGTCCATCGCGCCTCGCTCCTCACAACACTCGGCTCAGAACCACATTACGCCACCGGAAATCAGGCTCCGAGCCAGATTCCGGGGTTGGCTGGGGTGGAAGGATTCGAACCTCCGAATGGCGGGATCAAAACCCGCTGCCTTACCGCTTGGCGACACCCCAGCGTAATCGTCAGCGAGCGACTCCTGCCTGCGCCTCCTCAAGCCGAACGCGCTCGAGCAGGGGCGAGCGATTCAGACCCCGCACCACGTCTCCTCGCCACCGCACCGGCAGCCGCGCCAGCGTCTCTCGTGCGGTGCGTTCATCCGGCATCGCTGCGTATACGCACGACCCCGTACCGGTCAGCCGCGCCGGTGCGACCCGCCCGAGCCAGTCGAGCGCCTCGGCCACCGCCGGATACCGCCGCCGGACCACCGGCTCGAAGTCGTTTCGCCCACCCGTTGTCAGAAAACCGGTCATTGTGATTACGGGCGAATCCCTTGTCAATTCAGTGGCCTGAAAGAGCTCGGCCGTCGTGACCGTAGCATCCGGCTGGACGAGGACGTAGATCGGGGCCGGGAAATCGGCCGGGGTCAGTTGCTCACCGACGCCCTCCGCCCAGGCGGCCTGACCGCGAACGAAGACCGGTACATCTGCGCCGAGACCAAGGCCGAGCGCCGCCAGCGCCTCCACGGACAAATCGAGCCGCCACAGCCGGTTGAGTGCGACCAGCACTGTGGCCGCATCCGAGCTTCCGCCCCCGACGCCGCCCTGGACAGGCAGCCGCTTGCGGAGCCCTATGCCGACGCCGGCGCGGACACCGTGCTGCGCCGCGAGCACCCGTGCGGCGCGCAGCGCGAGATCCGCGTCCGCCGGGACGCCGGTCACCTCGCCGACCCGCTCGATGACGCCGTCGGCCCTATGCCAGAAACTGAGCTCGTCGCACAGGTCGATGAATTGAAACGCCGTCTGGAGCAGGTGATAGCCGTCAGACCGGCGACCGACGATGTGCAGGAACAGGTTCAGCTTTCCCGGCGCCGGCCACGGACAAGAGTGTCCGAGCGCCTGAGGGGTGTTCATTCAGGTGCCGCCCGGAGATCGGTCCAGTCGCTGACAGTGAGGCGAAGCCGCACGTCACCGCTGGTCGCCGTCACCCGCGCTGGGAGGGCGAAGCCGTCGGTCGATGTAAACGCGTCGTAGGCGATCGTCCAGCCGTGCTGTTCGATGATCCGCAACGGTGTGGCTTCCGACTCGATCACCCTGGCCGTGGATGCAGGATCCGGCAGCCCGATCATCCAGTAGCGCAGGCTCGACAGCGGCAGATCGGCACCCAGCCTGGAGCGAAGCGTGGCGCGGGCATCCGCCCCGAGCACCTGCCCCGCGGCGTCGGTGACCGAGAACCGTTCGCCGTCGCTCGCGATTTCGAACGAGCCTGCGCCTAGTGGCCCGCGCAACCGGAGCCGGGTTTCGGGGCCCTGTTGCTGCCAAACGAAGCCCCCGCTCCCACCCTCGCTGCCGGCCGCCACCGCCAGACGTCCGGCCGCCACCCAGCCGGTGAGCGCCGCGATTCCGGCCGTGCTCGCCGCGGGTGGTGGACGCGTCGCGATACCCGCGCAGCCGGCCAGCAGACCGGCCAGCAGCACGAGCGCAATCCGGGTCACGGCCCTGCGCGCTCCAGCCGCTCCTTGAGCTTCTCGTCATCGGGGCTGCGCTCGAGTGCCGCCTGCCAGGTCTTGCGGGCCTCGGCCTGGTCGCCCACCGCCCAAAGGACCTCGCCCAGGTGCAGGTCGATCTCGGTGTCGCTCGCGAGCTCGCGCGCGCGCCGCAGGTATGGCAGGGCCTCGCGCGGCCGCTCCTGGCGATAGAGCACCCAGCCCATACTGTCGAGCACCGCAGCACTGTCGGGCGTCTGCGTGAGCGCGCTCGCAATCAAGGTATGCGCCTCGTCGTATTCGCGCGTGCGATCGGCGAGCGTGTAGCCGAGCGCGTTCTGGATGATGGCGTCGCCCGGCCGTTCCTTGAGCAGCTGTCGCAGCTCGCGGACCGACGCATCAACACGGTCGGTGCGCTCGAGCAGGAACACACGCGCCATCCGGAGATCGACCGAATCCGGGTAGCGTTCGATCCCGGCGTCGAGCTCCGCGAGCGCCCCGCGCTCGTCGTCGCGCTCGGAGAGCAGCGCGGCACGCTGCACGATTACGTCGACCGCGAGCTCCGGGCGCGCGCGCGCGAACTCCTCCAGATGCAGCAGGCCCGCCTCGGTCCCCGACTTATCCGCCTTGATACGCGCCACGCGGACCTGCGCAGGGAGCGCGAAGTCACCGCCGGTGACGCGCGCGTAGTTGCGCAGCGCGCGGTCGGCGTCCTCGCGCTGCTCGGCTATCGCCCCGAGATGAAACAGCGACTCGTAGGTTTGCGCCCCGGTCGAGAGCAGCGCGTCGAACCGTTTGCTCGCCGAATCAAGATCACCCTGCTGCAGATCCATGAGACCCAGGGCGCGCAGCGCACCGGGCACGACGGTCGTCCCGCTCGCGTACGGCGTCAACATCGCGCGCGCTTCTTCATCGTGCCCCGTGGACGAAAGCAGCAGGGCGTACTCGAGATGCGTCGCCACGTCAGCCTCATTGTCGTTGACGACTTCGAGTGCGAGCGCGAGACCCTGTTCGTCCTGCCCGTTCGCGATCAGGGTGCGCGCGCGAAGCATCCGCGCGGGGACCCAGTAGGGCGCGAGCTGCGTGGCGCGCGTCGCAGATTCGACCGCCAGCGCGTAGTTCTCCGAGCGCAGTGCGGCTCCGGCGAGCGCGTACTGCCCCTCTGCGACCTTCGGATGACGCGCGGAGAGACGCTGGAACAGCTCGGTCACGTCGGCAGGCGTTCCCTCGTCGGCGATGACCGGATATAGCGCCAGGAAGCCGGCCGCCGGGCTCAGGTATGCAGTCTCGAGCAGCACGGCGAAGTGCGCGTCGGCGGCATCCAGCCGGTGGAGCTGCAGTGCGGCCACGCCGGCATGACGACGTGCCTGCTCACTGGTCGGGTTGAGCTCGAGCCAGCGCTCGGCTGCCGCCGCCGCTTCGCGCTGCTGCTGGTTGTCGTAGGCGATCTGGGTGGCCTGCTCGGCAACCCGCTCGTCGTCGGCACGTTCTGCGGCGCGCCGGTAGTAGTTGGCCGCGAGCGGGTAGGCTTGCCGCTCGAGCGCGGCGTCGCCGTCTGCCTGCAGCTGCGCCGGTGTTGCGGCGGAATCGGGCTCTGCCGGGCGCTCGGTGCCGATTGCGGCGCAACCGCCGAGCGCGGCGGCGAGGATGCAGCAGGCGATGCGAGTCATATCCGGCATTACCGCGGACTATAGCGGAAGCGTCGCGATGCCGTCCCGGCGCGCTTGTCTTGCCAGGGTTCATCCACCAGAATCCCCGCGTTTCCGCGCCCGGCTCCCTGATGTCGCTTCACGTCGTCGGTATAAATCACCGCACCGCCCCGGTCGATGTGCGCGAGCGCGTAGTATTCGAGCCGCTCCGGCTCTCGGACGCGTTGCGCGAGCTACTCGGGCTGCCGCACGTGAGCGAGGCGGTGATCGTCTCGACCTGCAATCGCACCGAGCTGTATTGCGTCCTCGACGGCGCTTCGGGCGAGGTCGATCTCGGCGGCTGGCTACAGCGCTATCACGGGCTCGGCGCGGGCATACAGGACAGACTGTACCGGCTCGACGAGCGCACCGCCGTCGCGCACACCTTTGGCGTCGCGGCCGGTCTCGACTCGATGGTGCTCGGCGAGCCGCAGATCCTGGGCCAGCTCAAGGACGCCTATCGCGCGGCACAGGAGACCGGCAGCACCGGACCGGTGCTCAACCGCCTGTTCCAGGCGGCGTTCTCCGTGGCCAAGCGCGTGCGGACCGAGACGGACATCGGCGCCAACGCGGTGTCGGTCGCGTCCGCAGCGGTGTCGATGACCCACACCGTGTTCGCCGGTCTCGAGCAACGCACCGCGCTGCTGATCGGCGCCGGCGACACCGCTGCGCTCGCCGCCCGTCACCTGCGCGCGGATGGTCTGCGCCGCATGATCATTGCCAACCGCAGCATCGATGCGGCACGGCAGCTCGCGGCCGAGTTCCAGGCCTTCGCTATCGGGCTCGAGGACATCGGCGCGCATCTACCCGAGGCGGATATCGTCCTCGCCTCGACCGCGAGCCCGACCCCGATCGTCACTCGCGCGATGGTCGCGGATGCGCTGGCGGCGCGGCGCCGCCGCCCGATCCTGATGCTCGACATCGCCGTGCCCCGCGACATCGATCCGGCCGTGGCGAAGCTCGAGGACGTCTACCTGTTCACGATCGACGACCTGCAGTCGGTCGTGGCCGGCAACCTCGAGGGGCGCCGCCAGGCCGCGCGGGCCGCGGACGTCCTGATCGCCGAGGAAGTTGCCCGATTCGAAGCAACGCAGCGCATACGCGATGCGGATCCGGCGATCCGGCGGTTGCGCGCCGAGGCGGATCGTGCCCGCCGGCAGACGCTCGAGCAGGCCGAGCGCATGCTCGCGAATGGTCAGCCGGCGCGCGAGGTCCTGGAGTTCCTCTCCACCACGCTCACCAACCGGCTGATGCACGCCCCCAGCATGCGGCTCAAGGAGGCGGCGGAATCGGGCGATGCGGGGACCGTGGAGGCGATCGCCGCCATCTATCGCCCGGACGCGGAGCAATGAACGAATCGGTGCGCCGTCAGCTCGAGCGTACGATCGAGCGATTCGAGGAAGTGAGCGCGCTCCTCGCCGAGCCCGGCCTCGCCGGCGGCAGCGCGCGCTTCCGCGACCTGTCGGTCGAGTATGCGCGGCTCGAGCCTTTCGCCGCCCGCTACCGGGAGTTTCGCCGCCTCGAGGGCGACGAGCGGCAGGCGCGCGAAATGGCCGACGCCGGCGACGCCGAGATGCGCGAGCTCGCGCTCGAGGAATTGCGCGCGATCGCGGTGCGGCTGGAGGCGGAATCCGCCGAGCTCACGCGGCTCCTGATCCCGAAGGACCCGCGCGACGAGAGCAACATCTTCCTCGAGGTCCGGGCGGGCACGGGCGGCGACGAGGCCGCGATTTTCGCTGGCGACCTGTTCCGGATGTACTCACGCTACGCCGAGCGCCAGGGATGGCGCGTCGAGGTTCTGAGCGAGAGCTCCGGCGAGCACGGCGGCTACCGCGAGATCATCAGCCGCGTGGTCGGTCGGGCCGCGTATTCACAGCTCAAGTTCGAGTCCGGTACGCACCGTGTACAGCGCGTGCCGGCGACGGAATCCCAGGGACGGATTCACACCTCGGCGTGCACCGTCGCAATCCTGCCCGAGCTCGAGGAGGTCGGTGAGGTGGAGTTGAATCCCGCGGAGCTTCGCGTCGACACCTTCCGCGCATCGGGCGCCGGCGGGCAGCACGTCAACAAGACCGACTCGGCGATCCGCATCACGCACCTCCCCACGGGCATCGTCGTCGAGTGCCAGGACGAGCGATCGCAGCACAAGAACCGCTCGCGGGCCATGTCGCTGCTGCGCGCGCGGCTGCGCGCGTCGGAACAGCAGCGCCAGACGGCGCAGCAGGCACAGGAGCGACGGCTGCAGGTCGGCAGCGGCGACCGATCCGAACGGATCCGGACCTACAACTACCCGCAGGCGCGCGTCACCGATCACCGCATCAACCTCACCCTGCACCAGCTTCCTGCGATCATGGACGGCGCGCTCGAGGAGCTGATCGTGCCGCTGCAGCAGGAATGGCAGGCTGAGCAGCTCGCACAGCTCGACTGAGGAATCAGTGGCGACCGAGATCCGAGCGCTCATCGAGGAAGGCGTCGCGCGGCTGCGCCGCGCCACGGACGACCCCCGCCGCGAGGCGGAGCTGCTGCTCGCGGACGCGCTCGGCCGCAGCCGCGCCTGGTTGCTCGCGAACCCCGGGGAGCGGGTCCTCGACTGCGAGGCGACCGACCGGTACGAATCGCATGTCACACGGCGCGCGAGCGGAGAGCCCGTCGCCTACATCATGGGCGAGAAGGAATTCTGGTCGATGACGCTTGCGGTGACGCGCGACGTGCTGGTGCCGCGCCCGGAGACCGAGCTCGTAGTCGAGCGCGCACTCGCACACCTCGCCGAACGCGGCGCACAGCGCGTGCTCGACCTCGCGACCGGCAGCGGCGCGATCGCACTCGCAATCGCGCGCGAGCGTCCAGCGTGCCGGGTGTTGGGGACGGACGTGTCGGGCGCAGCGATTGCGCTTGCGACCGCGAACACCCAACGGCTCGGCCTTGCAAACGCACGTTTCGAAACGGGCACGTGGTACGAGCCCGCGAGCGAAGAGCTGTTCGACGTGATCACATGCAATCCGCCGTACGTTGCCGACGGCGATGCCGGTCTCGCGTGGCAGGTGCGGCGTCACGAGCCCCATCGGGCGCTGTATGCGGGACCGACCGGTCTCGAGGCGCTGCACACGGTGGTCGCCGGCGCACCGGCCCACCTGCTCCCGGCTGGCTGGCTCGTCCTCGAGCACGGCTCCACGCAGGGCGAGGCCGTGCGCGCGTTGCTCGCCGCGGCACGTTTCACGGATGTGAGCACCTTCCGCGACCTCGCCGGCCACGAACGCTGCACGGAGGGGATGCTTCCGTCTCGACGCCCCACGTGACAGTCGCGTGGCTTGCGTGCACTATTCCGGCCCCTGAATCCCCGCGCAGGTCACCATGATCCGCTTCGAGACGTCGCTCGGTGGCTTTACGATCGAGCTCTACGACAAGGAGGCGCCGCTGTCGGCGCAGAACTTCCGCGACTACGTCGCGGCGGGTTTCTTCGACGGTACGATCTTCCACCGGGTGATTCCCGGCTTCGTCATCCAGGGGGGCGGCTTCACCGCTGACATGCAGCAAAAGAAGACGCGGGCGCCGATCCGTAACGAGGCCGACAACGGCGTCAAGAACCGCCGCGGAACGCTCTCGATGGCGCGGACCAACGATCCGCACAGCGCAACCTCGCAGTTCTTCGTCAACCTGGTCGACAACGCGTTTCTCGATCCGGGCCGCGGCGGTGCCGGTTACGCGGTGTTCGGCTGCGTGACCGAGGGCATGGCGGTCATCGATGCAATCGCTGCGAGCAAGACCGGTCGCAAGGCGGGTCACGACGACGTGCCGGTCGAGCCGGTGGTCGTGGTTCGCGCGAGCGCAGTCGACGCGAAGACCTGATCGGAATCCGGCTCGGAACGAATGCCGACGCGGCGACGCAGCCCGGCGTACCGCCTGCTGCGCGGCGCGGGCCTGCTGTTCTTCGGATGGCTCGCGGCGATGGCAGCGGCGGTGATCGCGATGCGCTGGATCGACCCGCCGACGACTGCCTTCATGCTGCGGGATCGCTTCGACGCGTTTGCGACCGGGGAGCGTGGCTACACGTTTCGCTACCAGTGGCGTGACTGGTCGGCAATCTCGGCGGATGCGGGCGTAGCCGTGATTGCCGCCGAGGACCAGGCGTTTCCGCTGCACGATGGGTTCGACTTCAGGCAGATCGACCGCGCGCTCGCCGACCGCGAGCGCGGGCGCCGGATGCGCGGTGCAAGCACCATCACGCAGCAGGTGGCAAAGAACCTCTTTCTCTGGCCGGGCCAGAACTGGTTTCGCAAGGGTCTCGAAGCCGGTCTCACGATCCTGATCGAAATCACCTGGAGCAAGCAGCGGATCCTCGAGGTTTATCTGAACATCGCGGAGTTCGGGCGCGGCACCTGGGGCGTCGAGGCCGCGAGCCAGCGCTTCTTCCGCAAGAGCGCCGCACGCCTGACTGCGAGCGATGCGGCACTGCTCGCCGCGGTGCTCCCGAACCCGCGCCGGATGCGGGTCCATGCACCATCCGCCTACGTTCGCCGGCGCCAGCAGGAGATATTGGGGCAGATGGCGTCGATTGGCGGCCCGGCGGTGCTCAACCGGCTTGGGGACTGAGCGCGCCGTCGGTCGCGTGGAATCCTGATCTTCAGGCAGCGTCGGCGGGTTGCGTGTAGCCGATCAGCGGCGCGAGCCAGCGCTCGGCATCTGCGAGGCTCATTCGCTTGCGCCGCGCGTAGTCCGCGACCTGGTCGCGATCGATGGCGCCGACGCCGAAATAGCTCGAATCCGGGTGTGAGAAGTACCAGCCGCTTACCGCGGCGGCGGGATGCATCGCATAGCTTTCGGTCAGCACGATGCCGGCATTGCGTTCGGGATCGAGCAGCCGCCAGAGCGCCGCCTTTTCCGTGTGATCGGGACACGCTGGGTAGCCGGGTGCGGGGCGTATGCCGCGGTAATTCTCGCGAATCAGCTCGTCGTTCGTGTGCCGCTCCTCTGGAGCGTAGCCCCAGAACTCGCGACGAACACGCTCGTGCGTGGCCTCGGCGAGCGCCTCGGCAAGCCGATCGGCGAGCGCCTTGACCATGATCGAGTTGTAATCGTCGTGTCGCGCCTCGAACTCGCGCGCCTTCTCATCTACCCCCAGGCCGGTGGTCACGGCGAAGCCGCCGATCCAGTCGGCGATGCCCGAATCGCGCGGCGCCACGAAATCCGACAACGCGAGGTGCGGCTGGCCGTTCGGCTTTGTCTTCTGTTGCCGCAGGTGATGCAGACGATGCACGACTTCGCGGCGCGATTCGTCGGCGTACACCTCGATGTCGTCGTCCACCGAGTTCGCGGGGAAGAACCCGATCACCGCGCGCGCCCGAACCCATCGCTCGGCGATCATCTGGCGCAGTACTCGGCGTGCGTCGGCGTACAGGTTGCTCGCAGCGTCACCCACCAGGGGATCGGTCAGCAGGTCGGGGAACCGGCCGGTGAATTCCCAGGCGTTGAAGAACGGCATCCAGTCGATATAGCGCAGCAGGCCGTCGAGCGGCACGTCCTCGAAGGTCCTCACCCCCAGAACGCGTGGCACCGGCGGCCGGTAGGCGGCCCAATTGCCGCGGAAGCGGTTGGCGCGCGCCTGCTCGAGCGTCAGCGCCGGCGCCTTGATCTTGCGTCCACGGTGCTGCTCGCGCCGCTCGGCATGCTCGCGCTTGAGGCGGGTCGTCAGCTGCGCGCGCGCCTCGGGCGTCGAGAGCGACTGGCAGACGCCGACGGCGCGCGACGCGTCCTTCACGTAGGCCACCGGGCCCGCGTATTCCGGATCGATCTTGACCGCGGTGTGCGCGGGCGAGGTCGTCGCGCCGCCGATCAGCAGCGGCACCTCGAACTGCAGCCGCTTCATCTCCTTCGCGACGTGCACCATCTCGTCGAGCGACGGGGTGATCAGCCCCGACAGACCGACCATGTCGGCCTTCTCGCGCCGCGCCGTCTCGAGGATCCGCTCGGCCGGAACCATCACGCCGAGATCGATCACCTCGAAGTTGTTGCACTGGAGGACGACGCCGACGATGTTCTTGCCGATGTCGTGCACGTCGCCCTTGACGGTCGCGATCACGATCTTGCCGTTGGAGCGCGGCGCCTCGCCGGGCTCACGCTCGAGGAACGGCACCAGCCACGCGACGGCTTTTTTCATGACGCGCGCCGACTTGACCACCTGCGGCAGAAACATCTTGCCGGCGCCGAACAGGTCGCCGACCACGTTCATGCCGTCCATCAGGGGTCCTTCGATGACGGAGAGCGGCTTGCCGGACTCCACGCGCGCCGCCTCGGTGTCCTCGACGATGAACTCGTCGATCCCCTTGACGAGCGCGTGCTCGAGCCGCTTCTCGACCGGCCAGGAGCGCCACGCGTTGTCCTCGGCGCGGCGCGTCGCAGTTTCGCCGCGGAACCGCGCCGCGATCTCGAGCAGGCGCTCCGTCGAGTCAGGGCGCCGTGCGAGGATCACGTCCTCGACGCGCTCGCGCAGCTCGGCGTCGATGTCGTCGAGGATTGCGAGCTGCCCGGCGTTGACGATACCCAGGCTCATCCCGGCCTTGATGGCGTGGTACAGGAACGCGGAATGCATCGCCTCGCGCACCGGGTCGTTGCCGCGGAACGAGAACGAGACGTTGCTCAGGCCGCCGCTCACCTGCACGTGCGGACAGGCGGCCCGGATCTTCGCCGTGGCCTCGATGAAGTCGAGCGCGTATCGGTCGTGCTGCTCGATACCCGTCGCGACGGCGAAGATGTTCGGGTCGAATATGAT